>DUFJ01000034.1 GCA_013331925.1 Candidatus Iainarchaeum sp. | reverse complement strand
TGCCTTTCATGGCAAACGCTGCTACAATAACCACTATTATTATGATGATTATTGCTGGCAGAGTATAGTCTGGAGCTGCTGGCGGCTCTCCTGCTGGAAGTTGTCCTCCTGCTGGAGGCTGCTCCGCAGGCGGCTCTTCTGCTGGTGGCTGTTCTTCTGGTGGAGTAACTGGCGCTTCCGCCTCTGCAAATTCTGCAACTACTGCTTGCGGAATGCTGTCCGCAACAGTTTCAGTAATTCTTTTTGGAACAGTATAGCTTACTGCAGAACTTCCTTCGGCAGATATGCTGTCAATCTCGTACTCTATTATTGGATCGTCCTTTACAATCCTGTATTTCGTTCCTGCAGGAATGTTCAAGTCTTCTGCTGTTGCCGCGACTGTTTTTGGCACTTCAACAAGCACTTTCACTCTCTCCAAGACTTTAGTCTTGTTTGGATTGCTTACAGTGAAAGTAACTGTTGTCGTGTAGGTAACAACGCCTGTTGCAGAGGTTATTTTCTCAACGTTCACTTCCCTGCTGACAGTTGTCTTGCCGACTGCTGCTGATGCTTTTTCAATAGCATTCTCTGAAGCTCCGGCGCTTGTGAGCAAGTTCCTGATGTCTTCTGCTGTAGGCTTTGTGTCAGAGGTCTTGTGGATTATGCGTTCTTTTCCAGTACTGACTCCTCCGCCACCCCCTCCAATGCCTCCGCCAGGTCCTGGTGAAGGTGTTGGTGTGTCGCCTAATGTTCCAATAGTATACGTGGTTAAAGCCTGCGTTGAATTCAAGTCAACCATGTCACGGCACATTATGTAAAAAGGGACCGTCTGGTTGCTAGATGAAGCACTCCAAGTATGGCTAGTGCTTGCTGTTGTTGTGGTCCCGCTAGGCATCAGGTCATAGCTTGAAATGTTTGAAGTGCTGTATCTGCAAGTTGCTTTCTCGTTAGTCGTGGCAGAGACAGCAATATTTTCTGCAGATTTGGAGTTTGTAGTAGTTAGTATTATCGGAGCATTAGTGTCTGTTTCATAATTTGACCAGCTTCCTACATTGAAGTCAATAGAGCCGATCTGCCAGTTGTAGTCAATCGCTCCGCAGTATATTCCGCAATTATTGTCGCCTCTCTTCAATCCAATGCTGTTAAAATCATGGGTTATGTTATATACTGTTACTTTTGCACGGCTGTTCAAGTCTGAAAAAGCCACAGAATCCACCAGTATGTTCTTGTCGGAAGTTCCAGAAATATTGCTTATGGAGAACGCTGTTGAAAGCGTTGTCCTCAGCTTTTCAGCCTGCGCGAAAGTTCCAAGGTTGATGTCACTAGAGAATTGAACTTTCCCAAAACCGCTAACTCCGAAAACCATGTTTGGAATGCTCTCAAAATTCACTATTGTCTGGAAGTTCGTTGTATTGCCGTCAAGCTGCGCCGGCCTTGACATTGAATAAACTATAATGCCCTGCCCGCTTGAGTTAATATCTGTTAAAGCGCTGGTTACATTCCCCGCCTGGTCTCTAATCCTGACTTTCGCAAACTTTGGCATGAAATTAATGTCAAACGTCCCCACATTATAGTCAAGCCTGTAGTTTCCATCCCCAAGGTTTACCATTGGATGCCAGTTATTAATGTCAGCCGCATTAAAGTCCACAAAATTTGCGTTAACATCAACCCAAGAACTTGCTTGCACAGGGCTTGAGTAAATATTCCTTACCACAAAAGTGAAGTTTTGGTCTTTTCCAATGAAAAGGTCAGTGCTTACTGTCGAGCTTATTATTCCAGTCTGGTTTATGTCAGCTTGTACGTCAATCTGCCCACTTGACGTTGCATGAACGCTATCTGCGGGGGTGTTAGTGTCAATTAAAACATAACGCCTGTTAGTGTCCCCGATGTTTCCTACAATATCAGTAGAGTTAAAATCGATTGCATAATTTCCGTCATAAGAGAATGTGAATGCACTAGAATAAGTTTGCCAGGCCCCCATTGAAACACCAAGCGTGGAATTCTGGTCTATTCTATATTGGGTTGAGGAACAGCCGCTTGTTACCGAATACCTTCCGGAATTAGTGTCATCGCAAGTTAGCGTTATTGTTTGCGCTACATTTTTCCAAGAATTATTGTCTCCATTCCATCTTGTTAGCGGCTTGTTGTTATCCACCATGAAGTTATTGTCACTAGCGTCGGTTCCAGAGTTTTTGTCAAATCCCATTACATTAATGTCTATCGCAAAATTTCCATCGCCAATTCCNNAGCAGTAATCCAAGCAGCGCTTGTTATTGCATAACCGCAAGAATAACTGCCTGCTCCACCAGTACAAGTGATTCCATAATTTCCGTCAAGAATGTTTGCATCCCCGACTATTGTGTGAGTGTACCTCCTGCTTCCTGTAGAAACCCAAACGTTTCCGTCATAGCCCATTGTCTGCGCGGTGTTGGCATCAGTGAAAGTGAAGTTCACGTCAATGTTTCCCTTCAAAAAAAGCCCAGCAGCGTTAGGGTATGTAACAGCAACTACTGGAGTATTAGCAAAAGCGCTCGCCCCGAAAAACAGAATAAAAAGCAAGATTCCAAAATTTAAGAACTTCTTTTTTTCCATGATCTTTTTCCCCACTAACTAAAAAAAGCCTTTACAGTTTTTAAACCTTTCTCGAGCTTGTACTATTTTTTCCCTTTAAAAGCCAAAAAAGTTCGGAATTCTGATTTCTTTGCTTTCTAGACTTGCCTTAAATCTTGCTTTAGCCTTTCAAATACTTTGCATTGCACTCCTCGCTGCAAAACCCTCTAGCATACAGGTAATGCTCTTTATCTTCCAGCAATGTTCCGCACTGCCTGCAGTATCTCTCCCTGTTTTTGATGTCGTAATTGCTTCTAGCGCCTTTTTTCAAATAATTGGAAAGGTCCAAGCATCCCACCCCAAAGACAAGACTATAATATAATATTCCAGCTTAAAAACCATTAACCTGACCCAGCCAAAAAGGAGCAAGGTAAACTTTTCAAACTTCCAAGCGGCTAGAAATTGGCTTTTTTTAGAGCAATGCTTTTAAAGCCCAAAAGGCAGTACTTATAACGGGGCTAACCAAAAGTTATCACCCCGAATTCTGTGAAGAAGACAAAAGGCAAAGGGGAGGAAGAATTACCTAATGCATGTTCCTTCCTCTCCTTGATTTTTTAGAAATGCGCTTTTTTTTAGTTGAAAGCTTTTTAGCTGAAGGAAATTTTTTCGCCATTTTCAAGCCTGAATTTTTTAATGCTGCCTTCACGCATTTCCACGATAAAGCCTGCAGGCTTTTTCGGCGTAAGATTCAAACTCCATGGCTTAAAGCCTTTCACCAAATCCACTATTTTTTTCCCATTATCCAAAAAAACCACGTCTATAGGAAAGCGCATGAAGAGAGAGTGGATGCTCGCTCCGTAGCGGCTTTCATTAGGCAGCAAAAAAACCAAAGCGTAGTCAAAATTCTCCTTCCTTTCAAGCATCAGGCCTTTAAAACGCTTGAATGCTGAATCAGCAATCCTTACTTTTTTTGCTATTGTAATTTTTTTCCCATTCCTTAAAACAAAAAGCCGCACTTTAATGCACTGCCTTTCTTTCTTTCAAAGCTTCCAATGCAGGAACGTGGATTTCCTCAATCAGTGTTTTAGTTCGCTCCGCACCCTGCCTTCCGCTCTTGGAAAGCTCCTTGCGCATTTTCTCAAGCTCGCCCATGCGCTTTTCCAAATTTTTTATTATTGCAACCATTTTTTTCCTTTTTTTCTCGTCAATTTTCGCCTGCATTCCTTATCACTCTTGTACTAAACGCTCAAGTTTTTGCCTTGCAGAAAATGCAATCAATTATATAAACCTTTCAAGCTATTTAATACTAATCTTTCACGAAATTCAGCTTGCAAAAAAATGGTTTTTTTTATGGAACTGACTTCTGTAGCTTTCATTCCTGACGGCAACAGGCGTTA
>DUFJ01000039.1 GCA_013331925.1 Candidatus Iainarchaeum sp. | reverse complement strand
GGAGACGGCATCAACGACGCGCCTGCTTTAGCGCAGGCTGATGTTGGAATTGCAATTGGCTCCGGAACAGACATTGCACTAGAGACAGGAGATGTTGTCTTGGTGAAGAATGATTTGCAGGACGTTGTTGCAGCAATAGAGCTAAGTCATTACACCATTAAGAAAATAAAGCAAAACCTGTTCTGGGCTTTTGCCTATAACGTTGCAGGAATTCCAATAGCTGCTGGAATTCTTTACGGCTTTGGAATTCTTTTAAACCCGATGATTGCAGCAGCAGCAATGGCATTCAGTTCAGTGAGCGTTACAGGAAACTCGCTGTTGATGAAAAGGTACAAGAAGAAAGCGCTTTGAAGCAATGCGTTTTTTTTATCTTCGCGCTCTTGGCTTGCGGACTTCACGAGTTTGCGGCTTTTTTCCCTGTCCTACAATTCTTTCAATTGGCTTGAAAGGAGTCCAAAGAGCTTTCAGCCATCTTGGTTCTTCTTTAGGCTGCCATGGTTTCAGGACTCTTTGCTCGACTGCTGTTGATTGCGCTGCATTGCCGCCAGCGCCTCTCCTGCTTAACGGAAGGATTACTTTTGTCAAAAACACTTTTTGGTCTGGAGCATCACCTTTAGAGCCCCATCTTACATAATCGACCGTAAGCCTCAGCCCGGAAAGCTTTCCTGTTGTTTTCTTGGCAAAAACTCCTGCTCCAATTCCTCGCTCTGAAGGCAGTCCTTGGAATTCCTGCCTTTTTGCAATCCCGACAGCAGGCTCGAAAACCCAGCCTTTAGCAGCCCAGGACAAGGTTCCTTTCAATCCGTAAGTTTTTCTTCCTGCGGTATCTTCAAGGCCCAAAGTTGCAATCAGTTTCGGGTTGTTTCCAATACTGAAATCGTGTGCTAGATAATAGTCAAGGTTTGCTCCAGGCCTTGATTCAAAATGCTTCAGGTCAAGGCTTGTGCGGCCGCTTAAAGGAAACTTGCCAACCTGCCCTAAAGGGTATCTCACGCTCAAGCCTATCAGCGTTCTGGGATTGAAGTCTTTTGCAGGCAGCCTTACTTTCTCCTCTTTTCCGGTCTTCTGGTTTTTTACAAACAGTACTGTTTCTCCCTCAACATCCCTTGCAATAGCGCCTGTTATTACAAACTTGTCCTGGTTTGCCTTTAAGATTTCTGCCGCAATCTTTGCCCTTAGGATTTCCTTGTTAGACTGCAGCCTTCTTCTGAGATAGGTTTCTGTTTTTTCCCTCTCAATGCTGAAAGTCAGCTTGTTGTTTCCAAGCCTTTCCTGCAGGTTTACAATCACAGACTCTGGAATTATCAGGCTGTCGCCTTTTTTTATCGTGATTCTTTTGAATTCTACAGAGTCTGACTCTACTTTTGCACCTTCAGTAAGATAGGCCGGAAGGACTTGGGCAATGCTTTTGGGGACAGCAAGGCTCATGCCTGCAACAATCAGCGGAACCATTAATGCTTTTTTTGGATTGTGCGCAGCCCACACTAATGCCTTGCCAAGGCTTCTGAAACTTGCCATGAAAAAATAATGGTTTAAGTTGTTAATAATCATTCTCTTGGAACAACGCAGTGATTGTTTTTTATTTTTTCAATAATGCTTNNTCCCTGTGCGTGCCATTGTCGCTGTAAACCAAATCCACGCAGCGCTGGCTTTTCACTGTCTCAATCCTGTGATTTTCAATGTTTACTGGAATTTTGTTGTTCCTGTGCTTTTTTGAGGAAGCATCGGTTCCGACATGCACAACTAATAAATCGCCCTGGCTTTTGCAAAAATTCAAGTATTTCACATGGCCTGCGTGGAACAAGTCAAAGATTCCCCCAGAAAGCACTATTCTCGCCATTGGATGAGTGTTCCTGAATTCCTTCAATTCCTTCAAGCTGAAAACCGCTTTCATTCAAAAACCTTTTTGCATTTTTCAAAAAACAGCACTTAATTACAAACTGCATTTTTTGCTTTTTTAAAATTCTCTGGTGCAATTAGAATTTTTCATTTCCTGTAAAACTTGTAAAGGTTTGCAATCAGCAAGTTCATCGGGCCAATCTCGTTCTTGCCTGTCTCGTAATTCCAGTAAGTTCCCAAAAACAGCTCTGGAGGCTGTGCAAAGTAAGCAACTTTTTCTCCAAGCCCGCCAGTGACTATTATGGGAAAATAACGCCCTAACTCTTTTCCGTTCTTGTCTTTGAACTGCGTTGCATAATCCAAGGTCAGGATTCTTTTAGAGCCAATGCTTTCAGGCTCTTCAACTATTGCAAAATCCAGCTGCCTTGCCACGCTATCCTGCCCTAGGTAAGTGCCAGCGTATAATTGCTGGTTTTCAGCCATGCCGTAAATTAGCTGGTGGTTTCCTGTTGTTTCAGGCTGCAAAAGGCCGATTGGAATTTCTCCAGAACAGCCTTTTATCTCGCAATAGCTGCCTTTGTACTGGACTGAGATTACGCTGTCAAACCTTACTGTGTTTTTTCCCTGCTTTCTTGCCCAGGGGCCTAATGCGTTATGGGCTGCGTTAACGTCCAAATCATCCTTGAATAACAGCTCGTCATCGCTTGAAAGCTTAGTGCCAGCATCTCCGGTCCAGACTAGCTTTCCGCCAGCATCCACAAAGTCAATGAAGTATTTCAGCTGTTCAGTGCTCATTGTCTTTGCTTTCTCAACAATAACTAAATCATAAGATTGCAAATTGCCCTGTCTTATGCGGGAAATGTGCGTAATGTCTGCAACTATCCCAACAAGCTTTGGATCGCGGAGCTTTGCTGCAAGCAATTGTGGATCGCCAATGCCGTCATCTCCATGAACTATCAAAACTTCCCTCTTTCCTGTAATGGAAAGATAGATGGGGTCGTAAACTTCGCACCAGCCTGGAAGGGAATTGCATCTTATCAATCCAACCCAGGTTATTACTGCCAAAACAATGCCTACAAGGACTATCAAAAGCACGATGTGCCAAATGTCTCCCAAGACCATTTTTGTTTTTTCATAATCTGGCATTCTTCAAACCTGCCTTAACACTAGTATTTTTAATGATTAACGACTATAAATAACTTTACAAAAAGAGTTTTTAATTAAGAAGGGTTTTTTGAATGAAGGTTGAGAGAAGCGAGCCTGCTTTCGGGCCAAGCAGTTCTTTGGGAATAATGCGCTTTTTTGATTCAAGCTCCGGAGGGCCAAAGCTTTCTCCAGAATTAGTGTTTGCAATAAGCGCTGCGTTGGGATTGGTAATACTTATTCTGCAAAAGCTTTAAGCTGGCTTTTTGTTGCCTCAAACGTAAGCCATTAATGCAAGAGCAGCGTGCACTATCACTATTGCAATCGTCAAGAAGGCAAATCTCGGGTGCCATTTGAAAGGAATTATCCTGATGCCTCTCTTGTTCAATAACGCAATGCTTGCTGTAATAACCAAGCTTATGAATGCTATAATTCCAAGCCAGAAAATTATTGGCTTTCCCAAGACTAGAGAATAGCCAATCATAGAGAACGGCGTTTTAATTTCACCTTTTTTCTATTCACTCTGTAACAATTATTGTTGCCTTCATGTAAGGGTGCGGAGTGCAATGATAAGTGAAGGTTCCAACATTATTAAACGTAACGCTGGCTTCCTGGTTCTGAGAAATCAATCCAGTGTCAAACTCTCCACTATCGCCTGTGGCAGTATGCTGCACTGAATCCTTGTTGACCCATTTCACAGTGTCGCCTTTCTTTATCGTAAGCTCTGCTGGAGAGTAAGCGAAGTTTTGAATTTCTACAGTCACCGTTTGCGCTTGCCCATCAGCATTGCCTGAATCATTTCCGCCAGCATTGTTTCCTGCATTGTTTGCCGGAGGATTGTACTGCTGCGTGCAGCCAGCCAGTAGAATCGCACCAATAACTAATGCAAGAATCAAAATCTTTGAACTCATTTTTAGATTGGGCTAAGTAAAGTTAAAATAGGTTCTGGTTCGCTAACGGAGCACGCTGTGCTGAAAGCACTGCCTCGTTGCTNNTTGCATTCAACTTTCTGCTCCGCTAGCGTTAAGTCAAGCTTTCAGCTCAATGCTGAATTCTCTTTCAACTAGTTTTTCCCTTGTAGTGCCTAACTCTTGCTCCGCAAGTTTAGTTCCTGTTTCCTTCTCAATCCTTGCCTTGAATTTTTTCACAAATCCTGCATCGCTGCATTCAATGAGAAGGCTTGCTTTCTGGCCTGGCTTCAGGCC
>DUFJ01000087.1 GCA_013331925.1 Candidatus Iainarchaeum sp. | reverse complement strand
AAACTTTCCTTCAAGCTTTTTTTCAGTAGCTTTCAATTCTTCAATTCCCAAGTAAACTCTCCAGTCCCACTTCAGCCATTCCCCAATCTTGAAAGCCAAGAGTTTCCTGATGTACTGTGAAGGCACTGCATTCGGTATTTGAAACAAGCGCTTGCTTCCTTCCTCTTCCACAAAAAAGTATGGCTTTTTCTTTGCCAACGCCAGGCTCTTGTAATCCTTGATTTTGGAGCTTTTGAATTTTCTTGCGAGCTCTCCCGCAATGCTAGCTTTTGCTGGAACAGCGTGCAAGTGCGCATGGTCTATGCAGCATCCTGCTCTTTTGGTTTCAGAAGCGCATCCGTGCTCAAAAATTATCGGGCTGCAGTAGTTTTCAGCAAGGACTTTTTTTACTTTTTCAACTACTTTTTCAAGCTCTCCAAACTGGGTTTTTGGAATTGAAGCAATGGACAGGTGATGCTTTTTCGGCACAATCAGCAGGTATCCTTCAGTAATCTGCCCGAGCGATGGAAAGACAACAAAGTGCTTGCTTTCATGCAAAACCTTTCTTTTAAGCACTATCTCCTTCAGCTCTATTACCCCTGTCCTGAACTCTTTGCAGAAAGCGCATTCTTCCATGATAGAATCCCCCCCAAACCACTATTAATTAAAGTGTTACCGCTTAAGGGACAAAAGGGATGATATTAAAAACCGTTTTTCCAGCCATTAAGTCATGGATTACTTGAAGGCATTGAAAAGGCTTGGCTTTACTGATTACGAGGCAAGGGCTTTTGTTTCTCTCGCAAGGCTCGGGCCAAGCACTGTCAGGGAGGTGGTTTTGGAAAGCAAGCTTCCAAGGAATAAGGCTTATGAAGCATTGCAAAGGCTTGAAGAAAAAAACTGGGTTGCCTCATTGCCTGTTTCCCCAAGAAAGTATAACATCCTGAATCCTGAAAGGCTAAAAACAGATTTCCAAAAATTGAGCACTTCCATAGATTCGCTGGTTAAAACAGTGGAATCTCCAAAGCAAAGGCAGTTTATGGAATTTTTCTGGATCATAAGGAGCAAGAAAGCGGTAGTTGACAAGTTTTCCGAACAGCACTCCAAGGTAAAGAGGGAGATTCAGGTAGTCACAAACCTGTCGAAAATCCTTCCAAAAAACATCAGGACGATGCGCCAGGCTGTTGAAAGAGGGGTTAAAGTAAGAATGGTTTGTAGCTTCAATCCTTCACGGAGAAAGGTTTACAAGGCCTGGCTTAGTTCTGGCGCTGAAATCCGCGCGGTAGTTCCAAAAAGCTCTGACTTTACAATGCCAAGGTTTTCAATCTTTGACAGTTCAACAGCAGCAATAACAATAGGCTTTCCTGAAGTGAGGGAAGAAAAGGATTACATCACCCTGTGGGCTGAAAGCAAGGCTTTTGCGCAGGTTCTAAAAACCCATTTCCTGCACTTATGGAAGCATTCAAAGCCAGTCGAGAAATTCCTTGAAAAAAAGCAAGGCGGAAAAAATGATTGAAAAAGTTTCAAGGCTTTTTGGAGGCGGCGGAGCTCATTCAAGGGCTGGCGGAGCATTTACAAAAAAAACCTTTCAAGAGGTCGGAGAGCAAATTACAGAATATTTTTCAAAGCCTCAAAAAAAGCTTTTTGAATTCTAGCTTTAACTTGTGGCTTGCTTATTTTTTCAAAACCTTGTAGTGCAATTGCACTTCATTCCTTGAAAGCTTTTTCACGCCCGCAAGCTTGAGTTTTGCTTCAAAATTTCCTTCAGCAAAAAGCCGTATCCCATTCCCAAGCACTAAAGGCTCAACATCAAGGAATATCTCATCAATCAGCCCTTCCTTCAGGAAGGAAGCGTTCAATGCTCCGCCTCCAGCAACCAAAGCGCTCTTGAAGCCTTGCCTTTTGAGAATTTGCAAGGCTTGCTTTGGGGATTTTGCAACAAAATGGTTTTTTGGCAATGCCTTGAAAGGCTTTTTTGAAACTGCTACAACAACTGTTTTTTCCAGGCCTTTCAAGTCTTCTGCTTCAATCATTATTTTGTAAGTCCTAGAACCGACAATCATGCACTTGGCTTTTTTTATCATCTGACGGTAGCTTTTCCAAGAATTCTTTGAAACAAAGCCCGTATCATCGCCGAGTTTTGCGATAAAGCCGTTAAGCGTTGGAGCCATGTAAAGGATTGCTTTCATTCTTTCACCGAGTGTTTTTTTCTGCCGATTGGCACCTGTTCGTAAACAAGCCTAATTCCCTTTCCTCTTAAAAACCCTTGCAAGGCTGCAGTTTCTGCCTGGTTTTTTCCTAGCTTCATCTCGTTTTCAAAAAACCACTGTAGTTGCGTAATTGCATTTTGGTCTTCTTCTGTTTTAATCAGCGGCGTGGCAATCCTGCGAAGGTCGCTTAATGTGATTTTTTTCCTAAGCGCAAACCAACCAGGGTGCATTTTTGACGGCCTTGGCGTCTGCCTGTCTAAAATTTTCTGCCGCCATGCCTCGGTCGCTATTTTTATATTAGATTGCCTTGTAGTTCTTACTTTTTCAGATTTTTCTATCGCCTCTGCCAGTCTTCGCATGTATTCTGGATTTGCCCTGTTTTCAATCATGGCTGCACGCTGTCTTTTAGAATGCCTATCCAAAAAAGTTTCGTCCTCAAACAGCTTTTGCATTGCTTGCCTTCCTCGCTCTCTGGCTGCCTCTACAAATTCAGGGTCTTCCCACGCCTTGTGCAAATTGTCTACACGCGTTTTCCTAAATTCACTATTTCTGTGTTGGCGAATCATAAATTTTTTGGCCCTGCTCCTACCACGTTCGCTTTTGGTATACCCTCTTAATGCGTCGATTCCCTGCTGTATGTTTCCTGGAGTATTAGACCAAGCAATCGCACCTTGAGTGGCTCTTTCTCTAAAAATTGGGTTTGCATTAACTCTTTGGGCTCTTGCCTGCCTGTCTTGGTGAATGCCACTGAATTTTTTGACCGTGCCCAAAAGCTCCAGTCTGCTCTTTCCAACGTGAGGGGATAACCTTAGAGGATTTTTTGGGTTATCAAAGTATGCTAGTTGAATCTTGCTCGTTTTCCATTGCGGATGAAAACGCCTCTGCAGGTATGAAACAACCTGTTCTTTGCTTTCCCCCCTGGCAAGCAAGGTCAAAGCGCGCAAGCGGTTTCCAAACGGAATTCTTGGAGGTAAAGCCATTCAGTCCACTATTAAATAACAGTTGGGCCCGAGCGGAATCGGACCGCCTTCTTCTGCACGTCAAGCAGAAATTCTACCATTAAACCACGGGCCCTTTGGAAAAATTCTGGTCGGTTAGTTTTTTTAACTGTTTGCAGGCAGCGCACTCTCCTATTCCGGAAGTGGGGGCTCCGCAGAAAACGCAATGCTTGATTTTATCCCCCAAGTCTTTTTCCAGCAAGGCTTTTAGCTGCTGGTAGAATTTTATGGCAGCGAATTTCACGTTAGGGTATTTTTCCTCCAAGGAGTCAAACGCATTCCTGAAAGCATTCCTTTTTGCCTGCGAGGAAAAAGGGCAGCATTCAGCATTATACACTCTCCATCCTTTCAACGCGGTGTAAGTGATTATTTCCTTTTCCGGAGTCTCGTACAATGGCTTAATGCGAGGCACAAAGCCTTTTGCCTTTAGCTCTGTAATTGGCCCAAGGCGTGAAAACCTTGCAAAATTGTTTTGGCAAATGTTCATGAGGATTGTCTGCACCTCATCATCCAAATTATGGCCTGTGGCCAGCTTGTTGCATCTCTCGCTTACTGCAAAATCGTTCAACAGTTTTCTTCTGAAGACTCCGCAATAGCTGCAGGTGCCTTGCGTTTCCTGTTTTTCTTTTTCCTTGTTGAGCTTTTTCGCGATTTCAGCCATTGAAAACCCTATTTCTTTCTTCATGCTGATTATTGC
>DUFJ01000092.1 GCA_013331925.1 Candidatus Iainarchaeum sp. | reverse complement strand
CCAACGCATTTTTGCTCTATTCTTGAAAAGCTGTTTGGAGTGCTTAAAATACCTGTTTGCTGTTTGCTTTTCTGATTCGTAAAAGCGTATTCTCCAAGAACGCTTTTTTTCGCAATAACCATCTCCAGTAATAAAACCAATCAATTGAGCTTCCTTTCTTTCAATAATGCTGCTTTTTTTGCCTTTGAAATTCATTTTTTTTAAAAGCAGAACACTATCTCCTTCCTTTAAATCTTCAGCGAATTTTTCTTCCAAAAGTTCGTTGTTTCCAGCAACAAAAAGCCTGTGTTCTGGAGTGACTTCAATCTCTTGCAATGGCTCTTTGGTTTGAACTCGCAAGCAGTAATCTGAATTTTTTGAGAAAGTATCAACACATTTTCCGGAGGTTTCTTTAAGTGGGTTTTTGCTGACGCAACTTAAAACATCTCCTTCTTTAATTTCTTTAATTTCTTTCAGCACCCCGTTTTTTGAAAAAACTAAAGAGTCTTCAGCAACACATTGCCCGCCTGCTTTTATCTTTCCCGCAACATTAGAAGTAAAATGCCCTAAAACCTCGTACTTTTTTCCAATAAGTAATGCGATTGTGGACTCTCTCTTGTCAATAACCAGGATTCCGTAATAGTCAGTTGGCCTTACCATTTCCTCCAAAGGGTCAAGGTGGAAAGTGCTGTCGCACCAGTAAAGCTTTACCTTCAGCTTTTGCACTGGCCTTACTGTAAACAGGCGAATGTCTGGAGTTCCCTCCCTTTCCGAAATGTTCCCGCAAAAAACAACCATTCCATTCTCCGGGATTTTAAAATTTATCTGCTTGAGGAAATTGTTGATTTTTCTCAAAGCGCCTTGGACGTTCTTTCGCGTAATCTGGCTTTTAATGTTAGAGCTCTGGCTTAGCTCTTCTGTTATCTGGCCCATTACCGCAGACCTGTCAGCTGCTGGAGGAATGTAAAGGCTTATCAGCTCAGTGCCTTTGCCCTTGAATTTTTTGAAGAATTTCAGCTTTTTCTTGAAGACCGAAAGTTCTGCCTCAAATTCCGCACTCAAGTCTTCCTTCACAACCATCACTACCAAAAAAAGCGCAGGAAACTGCGAAAAAGCTCAAGCCAAGCTCTTCAAGAAAAAGGCCATAAGTAAAGGATTAAATAATCCAAAATCCTTTTTAAAACAAGGTGTTTTTTTGTTCGGGAACCTGTTTGATGAGGAAAGGCTTGATACTGCTGTCAAAGAGTATGGTGTGGAGCACAAGAGCGATTCCTACAATTACGCAAGCCAGGCTTATGGTTCAGGCTCCTTGTTTGTTGTTTCAGTAAGCGGAAAGGCAATTGTTGGGGAAGAGTTGAATGAAAGGTTTTTGAGGGATTTTTCGCAAAAAATAAGCCAGTTGCATTCTCAAGGGTTAAAGTTTGCACTAGTGGTTGGAAAGGGAAGCATTGCAAGAGACTTTGTTGAAACCGCAAAGCAATTCAATCCTTCAAAGGCAGCGCTTGATGAGATTGCATTACAGTTTTCAAAAGCAAACGCTCTAATGCTCGCGCAAGCCTTGGATGCAGCACACCCTAAAATAATCACTGAGTTTTCAGAAGCTGTTTCAGCATTGGATAATGGAAGGATTCCTATTATGGTGCAAAGCATTGCTGGCTTGAGCACTGAAGCAACAGCAGCGTTGGCTGCGGAATATTTAGGAGGCACTTTGGTGAATTTGGCTGACGTTAAGGGAGTTTTTGCAAAAAACCCTTCAGAAAAAAAGCGCCAGAAATTATTGAAGAGCGTTTCCTTTGACCAACTTTTGGACTTGAGTCTGGAAATGAATTTAGAGCCTGAAGGAGAAGCAGTGTTTGATGTTTTTTCTGCCCAAATCCTGAAAAGAGGCAATGTGAAAGCTTTTGTTTTGCAAGCCGAAGATTTGGAAAACTTTGAGAACGCGGTTTCTGGAAGGGAGTTTGAAGGCACCAGGATTGAATGAGGAGTTTTTTTGCAGAGCATGAAAATGATACAATATCGCGGCAAAAGATTAACAGTCAATAACCTTCTTTCAATTGACCGGCACAGCAGCAGGAAAAAAATAGTTTCAACAAGCGAGCATTCTAGAGTCGGCTTAACGAGAGAAGGCGAGAGAAAAGCCTTGCGCAAGGGCAGAACTCTCCCAAAAAGTTTTTTCTTAAGGGGCTATTATTCTCCGACTCCAAGGAGCGAAAGGACAGCAAAGCTTTTGAGGAAAGGGTTTTTGAAATCTGGCGGAAGATCTGGAAGAAAAGCCCTGCCCTCACTAGCAATGGAGATTGTTTTCAAGGACAATGCGTTCATTGATGAGCAAATCCAAAAGCACGGAGTCCAAGGCACTATAATGAAATGGCTTAATCACGAGCTTCCGGAGTCTGCTGTTGAGCTGCCTGAAAAGTTTGCTGAAAGAATCGTTAAGTCTTTTGCCTGGACCTTGCTGACAGCAGGGCAGCTTGGGGTTGAAGGAATTCACTTGAACGCAATAGCGCATGATTTCACGGTTGCAACGCTTTACCAAACTCTTGCAGGAAAGGATTTTTCTGCCTCAAGCATGAGGCTTCCGAAGTTCAATGAAGGATTGAGGCTGTACTATGTCAAGGGCAGCAGGATAATAATGGAATACCAAGGAAAAAAGCTTGACGTGACTAAAAAAATTGAAAAAATCCTGTCCAAGACGTCATGAATCAAAGTTCTGAAATTTTTTTCTTTCTAAAAACTCCAAGGCTGCCTATTTCCGAACGCAGCCTTTAGCTCTTCAAAGCTTATTACGGGCTTTCCAAAAAGTGAGGAATCATCAACCGCAATTCTAGGGCAGGCGGTGTTTACAAAAGCGTCAATCTTCAAGCCTGTGAAATGCTCCGGCATTAGTTGGCCTGCTGTAAAAATCACTGCTTTTTTTCCGTTCTCTTCCAAAAGCTTTTTTGCTTCCAAAGCATTTGTTATGTTGAATTGGCCTGGCTTTGTTGAAACCAAAATAGCGAAACTTTGGGCTTGCCTGGCAAGGGAAATTTGCGCAATCCTTTGCCTTTCAAATTTTTCTTTTTCAGCGCCAAGCTCTTTCAACTCTAAAGTTTCAGGGTGCAGGACGAGAACTTTCTTTTCCAATGCAAACTGCATTCCCAAGGCATGGAACAAGCCAGAGCCGATGTAGAAAAAACCTTCAGCTTTTGCTTCAAGTTTTTTTGCGGCCTTGTAATTACAGCCTAAAACCTGGAAGCAAGTTGCTTTAATGCTTTTTTTTTGCAGGGTTTTTTCGAGCTTTTTTGCTTCTTGCAGGTACTGTATTGTAGTGCCTAACCCGATGCTCTTCCAACCTTGCTCTGCACAGGCTAATGCAATCTTTTCTACAAGCCTTGCGCTATCAAATTCAATGCTTAAAGGCCAGTAAATTACTGGAATCTTGCTTTTAACCCCGAAATCGAAGTGCCCGAAGTGCACTATTAGGTCTGCTTTGAGCATTTCTGCGTCTTTTAAGGCTAGGTCGCAGGCTCCAAAGCAAGGCTCTGCTGAAACAACGACTTTTGGCTTATTGCGGAGCACGCTCTGTCGAGCTTGCGAAGACAGTGCCTCGTTGCTGCCTTGCGAAAAAGGCATTGTAGTGCCTAACGGAGAACCTGTAGTGCCTAACTTTCTTCCCTTCCTCCCGTGCTCCGCCAAAAACGTAGTGCCTAACTCGTTTTCCAAAAAACCGCTAATCTCAAAAACCCTTTCCTTCAGCCCTTCAGGCACCTGCACTAGAATAAGCTTTGGCTTTTTCTTCAGGCTTTTGATTTTCTTGGCAAGTTCTTCAAGCTTTAAATCAAAATTCATGCATCTTCCACTCTTAAAAAATAGCATTTTAAGTAATTGCCTTTCTTGCTTGCTATCGGCGTTAAATGGTCCCTGCTTTGGAATCTTTTTTCAACCAGGGAAACTCTTTTTCCTGCGTTTGCGGCAGCAGCTATAAGCAAGTCCAAAAATTCCATCTCGCTCAAGAAATGGCTGCACGAGCTTGTTGCAAGAATTCCCCCATCCTTCACTAGCTTGAAGCAGTTGTAATTAATTTGGTGGTAGGCCTTTTTTCCCTTTTCCAAGTCCTCGCTTTTTTGCACAAAAGCCGGCGGATCACAGCTTATAATGTCAAACTTTTCAGCTTTTGAAATAAGCTTTTCTGTCTGCTCGAAAGCGTTTCCTTCAATGAAAGAGATTTTGTCCTCCAAGCCGTTAAGCTTTGCATTCCTTCTAGCCTGCTGCAAGGCTTCGGGCAAATCAATCATTGTAACATTTGCTCCGCTGGCAGCAGCGTGAAGCCCGAATCCTCCTGTGTATGAGAAAACATCAAGCATTTCCTTGCCTTCGCTGCAGTATTCCGCAAGCCTTAGCCTGTTCTCTCTCTGGTCAAGGTAAAACCCGGTTTTGTGCCCACGAAGCACATCAACTTCGAATTTTACTTTTCCTTCTTCAATTATTGTTTGCGTTTTCTTGTTTCCTGCAATCACTCCCTTCATTACAGGCAGCCCAAGCTTTACCCTATTTCTTGAATCGTTCCTTTCAACTACTGTTTCAACTCCTTGGATTTCCAGCAAAATTTCTGCAATCTTTTGCTTCCAAATCTCTACTCCCGGGCAGGAAATTTGCACGGAGCAGATGTTGTTGAACCTGTCAATCAAGAGGCCTGGAATTCCGTCAGCCTCTCCGTAAAACATCCTGTGCGTAGTGCCTAACTTGAGGGTTTCACTCCTGAAAGCGCTAGCCTTGAGTATTTTGCTTTGTAAAAACCCTTCATCAATTTTTTCCTTCTCTTTCAAGCTTACGATTTGCGCTATTACAGCGTTTTTTGGATTATAGAACGCTTGCGCGATGAACTTTCCCTTCTCGTCCACAAGCCATGCTATCTCTCCTTTTTTCGCCTCTCCTTTAGTTTTCTTTATTGTTGTTCCATAGATTAGGCGAGTGCCTTTCTGTATCTCTCTCTCGATGCTCTTGCCTATAAAGAGTTTTGCAAAAGCCTTTTTGCTTTGCAAAAAGCCTTGGGAAAATTGCTTCGCGTTTTCTTTCTTTTCAGCCATTAAAGAATTAGTGCAAAATCAAGGTTTTAAACTTTCTTTATGTAAACTCGATTTGGCTGCCTTTTTGAATGTCTTGCCTTTCGATTCCGTAAAGGTTTACTGCAACGTTTTCTCCAGTTCTTGCTTGCAGCAGTTTCAATCCACGGTCTTCAATTATTCTCACTATCGCGTTCTTTCCGTTAATGCTTGCCTTCATGCTTGGCTTTAATACTCCATTAATTATTTTGGCTCCAATCACTATTCCAATCCCTTTAATGTTGTAAACTTCCCCAACTTCCACTACCACATTTTCCGTATCCATTTTTTCACTCTTCCAAATTTTTCATTCTTTCCAGCGCTCTTTTCAAGAGTTCTTTCTCCTCCTGCAATACTACTTTCCTGATTTCTTCAACTGCGTCAATGTTTGCTGACACGCTGGAAATCCCAAGCCTTACGAGCCATTTCACCATTTCTGGATTGCTTCCTGCCTGCCCGCAAATGCTTGTTTCAATCCCTTTTCTCTTGCATTTCTGTATTGCGAAAGCGCACTGCTTTAAAACTGCGGAGTGCAATTCTGTAAAATGCTTTTGAATCCTTTCATTATTCCTGTCAATTCCTAATGTAAGCTGCGTCAAGTCGTTTGTTCCAAAACTGATGAATGAAATCCCTTCCTGGATGAATTCTTCAATGATGAAGACAGCTGCAGGAGTTTCAACCATTATCCCAAACTCTATTTCCTCCAAAGGCTTTAATCCGCATTCCACTGCGATCTCTTTTGCTTTTTTCAGCTCTTCAGCATTTATTACGAAAGGCAGCATTATTCCAACGTTTTTCACTCCTTCATCCCTTAGCTCTTTTACTGCCTGGAATTGCGCTTTCAACAGTTCTGGCTCGTCTAAATCTCTTCTAATTCCATGCCATCCTAGCATTGGATTGTCTTCTTTTGGCTCTTCCTCTCCTCCCTGCAAGTTCCTGTACTCGTCAGTCCTTGCGTCAAAAGTCCTGTACCATACCTGTTTTCCTTCAAACTTTTCCGCAACTGCCTTAATCCCTTTCTTCACTGCCTGCACCAGCTCTTCTTTTTTTCCCTGCCTTAAAAACTCTGCTGGGTGAATGCCGCTTNNGGAGCAAGCCTACTCCGTCAGCCCCTGTCTCTGCTGCTGTTCCTGCAGCCTCTGGAAGCGCGACGTTCACCTTGACTTTAACCTTGACCTCGTTCAATAGCTCGCGAATCTGCAGCAGTTCGATCGCTGCTATTTTTTCTATTTCCTCGTCAGGTGCTGCTTCAAGCGCGAATTCTTTCGCTTCCTCTTCCTCTTTTGCCTGTTCCAGAAACTCCTGCAGCCTTGACTGCTCTTCCTCTATCTCTTTTTTTGAGACCTTTTTCTTTTTTTCCTCCTCAAGCTTTACCTTTCCTTCATATACCACTCCTCTAAACCCGTCCACTGTTATTGTTTCCCCATCCTTCAGCAATTTTGTCCCCTGCTCTGTTCCAACAACGCATGGAATCCCTAACTCTCTGCTCACTATTGCGGCATGGCTTGTTGTTCCTCCCTCGTCAGTAATGATTGCTATTGCTTTTTGCATTGCAGGCACCCAGTCTGGAGATGTCATCACTGTTGCTATAATATCCCCTTTCTCCACTCTTCCAATTCCTTCAGCTGTCAGGATAACTTTCACTATTCCTGTTGCAATTCCAGGGCTTGCAGCTAATCCTTTCAGTACTGGCTTTTCCTTGCTTTCAATCTCTTTCTCTTCCTCCACTCTCTTCCTCAATCCCATCGTTGTTATCGCCCTTGTCTGCACCAGGTAAATTTTTCCTTCCTCTATCGCAAACTCTATGTCTTGAGGGCTTGCGTAATGCTGTTCAACCATTCTCGCAAGCCTTGCCAATTCCATTATTTTCTCGTCGCTTAGCTTTTGCTCCCCCTGCTTTGCTGCTGCAACTGTGACTTTTTGGTTTCCTTGAATGCTTCTTTCAAGCTTCCACTCCTGCCTTGCCACTTTCTTGTCCATTATCTTGAAATCCAGCTTGCTTAGCGTGTAAGTGTCTGGCGTTAAGCTTCCTGAAACAACAGCTTCCCCTAATCCAAAGGCTGCCTCTATGACTATCTTTCCTGAATCTGCTGTCTGCGGCTCTGCAGTAAATACAATTCCTGCAATCTCGCTGTTTACCATTTTCTGCACTATTACAGCAATTCCTACTTTTTCTGTCCCGAAGCCTTGCTTTTTCCTGTAGTATATTGCGCGCTGGTTGAATAGTGAAGCCCAGCATTTTTTCACTGCCTCCCAAACCTGCTGTGTGCCTCTAACGTTCAGGAATGTTTCCTGCATTCCAGCAAAGCTTGCTGTTGGCAAGTCCTCTGCAGTTGCTGAACTCCTCACAGCCACAAAGCTTTCCTCTGCTGTTGTTAAATTTAGCAGCGGCCTTTCTCCCAAACTCATGTAGCTTTTTTTTATCTCGTCCTTTAATCTCTGGTTTATTGGAGTGCTTGTGATTAATTCCCTAATCTCCTGGCTTGTTTTCTGCAATTCTAAAGTGTTCTCCACGTCAATCGCGTCAATCTTGCTTACGATTTCTTCCTTGATGCCAGTGCTTTCTATAAAGTCAAAATAAGCCTGTGCTGTCACAACAAATCCCGGAGGCACTGGAAAGTTTGCCTTGAATATCTCTCCAAGGTTTGCTCCTTTGCCGCCAGCCACTGGAATGCTTTCCCTGTTCAGTTCCCTAAACCATGCGATGTATTGGATAAAACCCATGATTACCTTTACAAAAGAGGCTTTTTTTGTTTATTAAGCTTGCTTTTAGCGCTTTTGCAGCTCGTGAATTGCTGCTTCAACAAGCAGGTCAATCGTGTTTATTTTTTTGAACCTTTCTTTTTCAAGCATTAGCGCAAATTCCGTACAGCCAAGAAGCACTGTTTTTGCCCCAGCCTTCAAGTATTTTTTGCAGATTGAGCTTGCTTTTTGCACCTGCTTTTTCTTTTCAAATCCCCTGTTGAATTTTTTTATTGCGTTCGCAAGTTCAGAAAGTTCTTTTGCGGTTGGTTTTAATGATTTTATGCCTTCAAACTCGAAAAGCCCTTGCTTTACAGTGCTTGGAGTCCCTATTATCAAGTAAGGCTGCAGGTTTTCCTTTAGCATTTTTTCTCTCACTATCTCTTTGAGGTTTAAGATTCTTGCTCTGGTTTTTTCTTGCAGCATTGGATGGTAAAGGTGGATTGTATTGCAGACCATTACAATAAAGTCAGGATTGAACAAGTCAAGTTCTTTGATTCCCTTAATGTATTCTTTAAGCTCTTTTTTCCTGATTTTTTCTCCCACAAGCTCTGGCGCCGGAATGCTGTTTATTATTATTTTTGGAAAGTCTTCATTGCGTTTTATCATTCCAGACTCTTGGAGTTTTTTCACAAGCTTGGCGTAGAATTCAACGCTTGCTTCAGGCCCAATGCCGCCAAGGACTCCGATGACGCGCTTGCCACCGGTAATCGCCATTGGCTGAATTATTTAAGAAAGAGCGATAGTTATTGCCAAAGACAATCACTATTCATTACAAAATGTTCCAGCAAGCCTAATTTAAACCTTTAGCCTTTTTGCTGCTCTTTGGCTTCTCAAGCCTGAAATGGTACACCGCAATCAGGTAGATTATTATCGCAGCTACGCTGATGTAAAAAATCTCTTGCGTTGCTTTTTCAAAAAGCAT
>DUFJ01000018.1 GCA_013331925.1 Candidatus Iainarchaeum sp. | reverse complement strand
TGCAGCAATAACATTACCCAAAAAGCGTGCTTCCCTTAACGAAAATTATTACTGCAGTTGGATTTTCCAGAGTTGTCAGTAGTACTTCCTGCTCTCCTTCAATCCGTGGCCTGAAACAATGCAGACTGTTTTTCCCTGCAGTTTTTCCTTCAACGCGCCTGCAAGGCTTGCCGCGCCGCTTAATTCCGCAAAAATCCCCTCGCTTGCCAAAGCCTTCATTCCTTGCGCCATTTCCTTATCGCTTACAGCGATGATTTTTCCTTTACTTTCCTTGAGCGCTTTCAAAACCTCCAATCCATAGACTGGATTGCCGCAATCTATTGCACTCGCTAAAGTTTTAGGCTTTTTTACAGGAAAGATTTTGCCATCACGTATTGAGTTGCAGCCTGAAGCCTGAACTCCAAAAATCCTTGGCATTTTTTCCAAAAGCTTTACTTTCTGCAATTCCTTGCACGCTTTGAAAACCGCAAACAGTAAAGTTCCATTGCCTACAGGGCACACAATGTTTTCAGGAGCATTCCAGCCTAATTGGTCAATGATTTCAAAGCCAACGCTCTTCTGGCCTTCAGCGCGATAATGGTAATCTCCAGTAAGGTAAGCGCCTGTTTTTTTGTGGATTTTCTTGGTCTCCTCCAAAGAATGCTCGTAAGTTCCTTCAACTCTCTTAACGCTTGCTCCGTAAGCTTGAATCTGCCTTATTTTCTCAAGGCTTGCAAACTTTGGAACGAAAATCCTTGCTTTTATTCCAGCACGAGCAGCATAGGCTGCAATGCTTGCACCCATGTTTCCAGTGGAGGCGCAAAGCACTTCCTTCTCTCCTTTTTCAATGGCTTTTGTGATTTCAATGCTTGAGCCTCTATCCTTAAAACTGCCTGTTGGATTCACGCCTTCAAACTTTAGCCAAAAATCCTTGGATTTCCTTGACTTTATCAACGCTGTGCCGCCCTCATGCATTGAAACAACCTTCTGCAAATCCGATACTGGATAGAACATCCAATACTTCCAGTGCTTTACCGGAGCTTGAAGGAATTCCTGCCTTTCAACAAGCCGTCTTATTCCAGCATAGTCGTAATGCACATCTAGCGAATATCCGCATTTAGTGCAGTAAAAAATCCTTTCTTCTGCTGGAAATTCTTTCCCGCATTTGAAACAAGCGAGCTTTTTAGCGTGCATTCTCTCAACCTCCAGCCTGGCTTGCCTTGCTTAAATTCAGGCCAATCACAGAGCTTTTCTGCTTGTTCAATGCNNGCAAACTTTATTGAATTCTCCATGTCCAAGGCAGCATCTGCCTCGTCAAAAACGTAAAATGGGGAAGGCTCGTAAAACTGGATTGCAAAAAGGAAAGCCAGGGCTGCAAGGGTTTTTTCGCCTCCAGACATAAGGTCTATCGGAAGCGCTTTCTCGCTCTTGTGCCTTGCCTCTATTATCAAGCCTGCCTCGAAAGGGTTTTTCTCGCCAGTGAGCTTTAGGCTGCCTGAGCCTTCAAAAAATTCAAAATAAATCCTGTTAAAGTTTTCGCTCACTTTCCTGAAGCAGTTTGCAAAAACCTCCAGGCGCCTTACCTCTATTTTTTCTATAAGGCTTAGGACAGCAATCCTTTCCTCCTCGAGCTTTCCAGCCTTTCCCCTAACCTCTCTCACTTCACTCTCCAGGTGCTCAAAGCTTTCCAAAGCCTTCAAGTTCACTGCTCCAAGCGAGGAAATTTCTTTTTCCAGCTCTATGATTCTCTTCCTCAAGCCTGCAAGGCTTGCGTTCTCCAAAATCTTTTCGCTTTCAAACTCTTTCAACTCTTCCTGCAGGTCTGCAAGCCTTACGCTGTTTTTTGATTTTTCAATAGCTGCCTGGTTTAAAGCCTGCTCCTGCTTTCTCAATCCTTCCTCGAGCTTTTGCTTTTTTTCCGCTGTCTCTCCAATCTTCGCTTTCAGGATTTCCTTTTCCTGCATCAAGCGCTTGTTTTTTTCAGAAAACTTTTTCTCCTCAAGCTCCAGCTCCTTAAGCTCGTTCTTTAATTCCCCCATTCTGTTTTTTTCAAGCACTGACTTTTCATCTGCTTCTATTCTCTTTTTTTCAGCCTCTGTTTTTTCCCTCTCTAATTCTTCAATCCTTTCAAAAATGCTTTTTGCTTCAGCCTCTAGAGTGTTTTTTTCTCCTGAAAGCTTGTGCTTTTTTTCCATTTCCTGCTCTGAATTTTTTGCCTTTTCCCTTTCCTTCAGTACTAACGCCTCAAGCTCTTTCAGGCTTTTGTTCAAGCTTTCAAGCTGCTTTTCTCTAGCCTCGATGATTTCTTTTTTCCTTTTTTCCGGAAGCCTTGAGTCGCAGACTGGGCATTTTGCGATTGCTTTTTTCACTTCCTTCAAGGCCTGGTTCAAGGCTTTAAGCTCGCTTTCTGTTGCAGCGTGCTTTTTGATGCTTTCATGCAATCTTTCAAGAGCCTTTCCTGCCTCTGTTCCTTTCAGTGCAGATTCTGCATCTTTCAGTTCCTGCAAGACTCTTGAGAGAGAGCTTTCGGCCTTGCTTTTCCTTTCCTCCAAAGCCTGCCTTGCTTTTTCAAGCCTTGCACTCCTTTCCCTTTCCGCAAGTTCGATTTCTTTCAGTGTTTTTTCCTTTTCCTCGGCAATCCTGAANNTCTTGCGCAATTCCTGCCTCTTTTCCTTCAATCCTTGAGATTTCAGCTTCTACCTCTCCTGCCTCAAGCCTTAAAACACTGGCCTTTGCCTGCCTTAGCTCTTTGCTTGCTTCAATATGCCTGCTTGCTGCCTTTCTATCCTCGTCAAGCTCTTTCAAAAATTGTTCTCTCTCGTTAAGCACTATCCTTACTTCTTTTATCTTTCCGTCAACCTTTTCCAATTCCCTCAAGGCTTCCTCTCTCTTCTCGTCAAACTCTTTAATGCCTGCGGCCTCGTCAATAATGCCTCTCCTTTCCTTAGGGCTCATTTGGATAATTCGCGTAATGTCTCCCTGGACTACGATGTTGTATCCTGTGGGCTTGATTCCAACCTCGTTCAAAAAGCTTGCTATCTCGTTCAATCCGCATCTTTTCTGCTGCAAGCGGCAAACGCTTTTTCCCTGCCTGTCAATGCTCCTGCTGATTTCAAACTCCTGCCTCTTGTCATCTTTCAAAGTCAGGCTTACTCTTGCTGTTTCATCCTCTGCCTCATGGTTTACGAGCTCTGTAATCCTGTCAGCCCTTAGCATTTTCATGCTTGTAATTCCCAAAACAAAAAGCAAGGCGTCTAAAACATTACTTTTACCAGCTCCGTTAGCGCCAGCGATTGTTGTAAAGCCTTCGGCGAACGGAATTGCTGCCTTTTTGAAAGACTTGAAGTTTTTCAAATCCAGCCTTAAGAGCTTTGTCATTAGAACACGCTTTTTTTTGGATTAAATGATTTAATAAAAATGCGTTAATTGTTTAAAGAGTTTACTTCCTGCTTTTCCTTCTCTGCCTTGCTTCATAAAACATTTTTGGATGCTCGCCTTCATGATTGAGGTAATAGTTTGCAAGCACTAATGCAGAGTATGTTGAGGCGATTATTGAAAAAACAGCAAGAATTACTATGAAAGCTGTTTCATTGCCAGGAATTTCCGCAATAGTGCTTCCAACAAGCTCTATAATTCCAGCAACAACTGCCACAAGGACCAAAAGCAAGACTATTTTCCAGAATTTTTTAACGCTGAAATTCCAGGCTTCAGCTAAGGCATCGTGAACGTTTGCCTGCCTGCAGCCCATTATTGGAATGAAAAAAACAAGCTTTACGTAAACGTAAGCTGTGAATAGAGCAAGCAAAGCTGTCAGGGCGATTGATAATTCAATGGTGTAGTCTGAAAGCCAGACTATTGCCTGGAATGCTGCAAAAAACAATGCTGCAACAAAAACCAAAAACACTATCGCTGCGATGATTTTTCCCAAATGCTTAATTCCAAAGCCCAAGGCTTCGGAAATTCCTTTCTTTCCATCGCGCAGATTATTTGCAAACCTTGCAATAGTCACTCCCAACCATAACTGCACTATCATTGAAGCCAAAAGCGCGAGAATCAAAACATTGACTTCTGCAAAATACATTCTGTAAAACTGCAATGGCAGTTCTATCAATCCGACATTTGGAAGCTCTTGCAGGATAAAGGCTTTTTCAACAAGATTTACCAAAGGCTCTATGGTCAAGTAGGCTATTGCAAACTGGACTATTGTTGCGATAATGCCTGCAATCAAAACCTGCGGTTTTGCTGCAATCTGTGCAAAGCCCCCAATCAAAGACTTGATCATTTTTTGAAAAACCCCTTCCTAAAGAGTTATTCCTTTGGGCTTTTTAATGCTTTTTCTCGCAAGGCGCTAAAGGCTTGCATAATGTTATAAAACTCTTTCCCTACACTTGATTTTCAGGGAAAACTATTTTTTGGCACAAGGTTTTTTGAATGAACATTCCAAAAAGCGTCAAGACCTATTGTAAAAAATGCAAGAAGCACACGGAGCACAGGCTGAAAACATTCAAGCCCGGGGCTGCAAGGGCGATGAGCAAGGGCCAGAGAAAGCACTTGAAAAAAACAAAGCACGGTTATGGCGGAAAGTTCAAGTTTCCAATCAAGCCTAAAAAGCAGACCAAAAAGCCTACCTTTATTGCAGAATGCCCTGTTTGCCATTCAAAACGCTATTTTGTCATCCCTAAAAGAATGAAAAAAGCGGAAATTGCGGCAAAAGAATAA
>DUFJ01000085.1 GCA_013331925.1 Candidatus Iainarchaeum sp. | reverse complement strand
ACAAGCCAGGCCCAACCGCTTCCAAAACGGCCTAAGGCTGCTGCTGAAAACTCTTCCCTGAATTTTTCAAAGCTTCCAAATGCTTTTTGGATTTCCTCAGCAATTTTTCCGTTCGGAGAGTTGCCTTCCTTTCCAGGCCTCATCAAAGGCCAGAAGAAGGAATGGTTTGCATGGCCTCCGCCGTTATTTCTAACTGCTGTGCGGATTTCTTCAGGGACAAAGTTCAAATCCATCAGCAATTCCTCAACGCTTTTCTTCTGCAGTTCCGGGAATTTTTCCAAGGCAGCGTTTAATTTATCCACGTAAGCCTGGTGGTGTTTTGTGTGGTGGATTCGCATTGTCTGCTCGTCAATGAAAGGCTCCAAAGCATTATAGGCGTAAGGCAATGAAGGTAATGAATGCGGCATTTTTCTCAACTCCTTTCCTCTAAATTTTTCCAACCAGCTTAACGCCTGGAGTAAGGGTTTTCTTTCCAGGAGTCCAGCTTGCAGGGCAGACTTGAAGGCCCTTGTGTTCTCTCACAAAGGCAGCTGCCTGCAGTTTTCTCAAAAGCTCTTGCGCGTTCCTTCCGATGCTGTTGTCGTGCATTTCAAAAGCCTTCAAGACCCCGTCAGGGTCTATAATGAAACTTCCCCTTAATGAAAGGCCCTCGCTTTCAATATAAGTGCCAAAAGCCTCGCAGAGCTTTCCTGTAGAGTCAGCAAGCATTGGAAAATTCACTTTNNAGCTTTTTGAAATCATCATACAATCCTGCAGCCTCCTCCAACTCTGTAGGGCAGATGAAGGTAAAATCTGCTGGATAGAAAATCAAAACCAGCCATTTGCCCTTATAGTCCGAGAGCCTTATTTTCTTTATCTCCTCGTTATGGAATGCTTCAAGCTCAAAATCCGGAATCTTTTCCCCAATCTTCAAGGCCATTAAAAAAACACCTTCCAGAAAATTAGCCAGAAAACATTATTTAACTGTTTTGGTATGAATTATGCGATATGACGGTTTCCGACAGCTCGCTGAAAAGCCTGCTTGCCAGTTCAAAGACTATTGCAGTGGTTGGCTGTTCTCAAAATCCTGAAAAGCCAGGCAATTTTGTTCCAGCATTCCTGCAATCCAAAGGCTATCGCATTATCCCAATAAACCCTAATGACTTGGAAATCTTGGGGGAAAAGTGCCTCAAAAGCGTTTCAGAATTAAAGCAAGGAATTGACATAGTGAGTGTTTTCAGGCCTGGCGAGGAATGCGAAGCAATAGTGAAAGAGGGGGTAAAATTAAAGCCGAAAATAGTCTGGCTGCAGGAAGGAATTGAAAGCAAAGAGGCGGAAAAAATTGTTGAAATCGCCGGCATTCCATTCGTGCAAAACAAGTGCATGATGAAAGAATTCAAGCGCTTATTCCCTTGACTTTTTCTTTTGTGAGAAAACCGAACCGTGCGCTGTTGCCTTCTTGAACTCTTCTTTCGTGACGACTTCAGAATAGACATTATACCATACTAGAATCTTGCACAAGATTCCTGCAAGGATTAGGATAAAGGATGCTGCAAGGATTGCAAAAGCAATGCCGCTTGGAAGGCTTAGAAAGGCAGCTGCGGAGGCAGCGAGCAATAGCAGACCAGCAACAAGCATGGAGAAATAAAGCCTGTTCAGGGAATTATATGATGAAATCATCTGGAAAACCGTTAAACATTATGTTTTTTAACTTAAAAAACCTTCTACAATCATGGTTTTAGAAGTATTAGCAGCCTTCCTGGCATGGCTTTCAGGAACAATGCAGTTTCTTATACAAACGTTCGGCCTGCCTGGGTTGTTTTTTGCAGCAATTCTTGAAAACGCGACTCTTTTTGTCGGCATTCCTTTAGAGCTGATAATAATCGCGTTCCATTACGCCACTCACGCCAATCCTTTGCTGATTGCGGTCATTGCCGGCCTGGGAGCTGCGATTGGAGAGCTTACTGGATATGCTATTGGGCGGGCGGGCACTGGAATTGCTGAAAAAATAAAGCACCACCAGATAGGGCTTTTCAACATGCTGGAAAAGCAGATAGACGCTAAAGGGCCTTTTGCAGTTTTCTTGCTCTTATTGCTGCCCATCCCGTTTGACCTTGTGGGAATTGCTTCAGGAATTGCAAAAATGAATCCATTAAAGTTTTTTCTCGCAACCTTTGCAGGAAAGACAACGCGCTTCTTCCTGGTTTTAATTGCTGCTTCTTTCGGGATTAAACTGCTACTTGGGTTTTTTGGAGCCGCTTCTTAAATAAGGCAAAAGCTTTCCCTCTTTTTCAGCCTTTAAAATAAGCATTCTGGCATAATGCACTCTTTGCGCAAAACCAACTAGAGTCAAAAGGAAAATCAAGAACAAAGTTGCCTCAACTATTATGATTGAGTATTTGAAAATCAAGAATTGCGAAACAACAGCTGCAGCAAGCAATCCCAAGATTAAAACAAGCAAGCGGTCGCTTCTCTCCCCAACTGCAGGCCAGTCATGATTGTCGGAAATTATGACAAGGCCTACTCTTGGCTTTGCGTAGCTTTCAAGCATCGTTCCAGCAAGCGCCAAAATTGCAAAAATTGGCGTAATGAATGCAAAGCCGATGTAAAAAACGCACTCCGCTACCTTATCGACTATTGCGTCAAAATAGTTTCCAAAATTTGACTTTTGCTTTTTTGCTTCAGCAAAGCTGCCGTCCAAAACATCAACCAAGATTGCAAGGATTACAAAAACCAATGCCAATGGAAGATTCTGCAAGTAAAGGGAATAGGCAGCAATCAAGGCTAAAATAATTGAAGTAGCGGTGAATTGATTGGCTGTTAAAGGAAGGATTGAAAGAGCCTTGCCTATTGCAAAAAACAATGCATTGAGCCTTTTTCTGAACTTTTCCCCAAGCATTAGAATAACTAATAAAAAACCGAGTTTTTAAAGTTTCTTACATGAATCGCTTTGACCTGCACCTGCACTCCAAATACTCCCCTGATGCCATACCAAAGCCTGAAAGCATTCTCAAGCAAGCCAAGGCTTTAGGCTTGAAAGGATTTGCGATAACAGACCACAATAGCACCGCCTCCTTTAAAGAATTCAGGCAACTGCAAAAAAAAGAGAAAGAAACAATTATTGTTTTAGGCGAGGAAGTCAAAATCATTGAGGAAGGAAAGATTAAGGGAGAAATGCTTTGCTATTTTTTGCAGGATGAAATAAAGCCCGCAAGCTTTGAAGAAATTATAGAAGCTGCAAAAAAACAAGGCGCTTTGACAAGCATTGCACACCCTTTTGATTTTGGAAGAAAGCCTTTTACAAAAGACGCGGGGAAAGAATTCAGGAAAGTTCATGCTTTGGAAGTTTTCAATGCCCGCGCGTATTCTGCAGAGGCAAACAGGAAAGCTTTAGAATTTGCTGAAAAGCGCAAGCTGCCTTTCACCGCAGGAAGCGACGCGNNCAAAAAGCCCCGAAGAACTACGCAAGGCTATTCTAAAAAGAAAATGCATGGTTTTTGGAACTGAAAGAACCGCAAAGATGGAGCAGGGAATTTGCTCTGCAAAGGCAAGGCTAATGCTCAATGAGTAATGCATTAAGGGCAAATCACGACTTTATTTCCAACAATTTCTCCCCTTTGTCTTGTTTTAAGGTCTAATCCAAGAACTTGAAAAGCACTCTTGAATTCACCAATTGGAAAAGAATGCGTGATTATTTCCTTAAAGCATTTGTTGTGCTCTATCATTTTTATGGCTGGGGCAAAAGTCAGGTTTAAATCAATTGAGCCTACTATCCTGATTCCATTGTCCGTAAGGTATGACGGCTTGATTTTTGCTTCAAAACTGTAATCAAGGCCAGTCACTAAAATGTCTCCGCCTCGTTCAACAAGCTTTATCAAATCTTCCAATAATTTTCCGCTAGTGTCAACAACAATGTCAAAATGCCTTGCAGAATTAAGTGACAACAAGCCATTTTTTGCATAATTTTGCACTTCAGCAAATAATTCGCTTGCTTTTTTCACGCGGTATTCTGAAATATCGCCGATTGCAACTTCACAACCAATTGATGAAGCCGCAAGACCGAAAAGAAGCCCTAAAGGACCAGCGCCCACAACCAGCACGCNNAAAAAAGAAGAGTCGGCAACATGGCATTCGGCAAAGGTTCCATTGCTTGAAACTCCAGTTTCAGTATGGTGCTTTTCAGAACAGTAATTTGGCCTGCCATTCCTGCAGTAAAAGCAAATGCCGCAATGGTAAGTCGGGTCAAGAATTACCCTGTCGCCATGCTTTACGTTTTTCACTTGCGGACCAACCTCAAGGACTATCCCTGAAGTTTCATGCCCCAAAATAATTCCCTGCTTGGCAGGATATTCCCTTTTTAGAATGTGAATGTCTGTTCCGCAAATTCCAGTAGCTTTCACTTGAATGAGCACTTCATTGCCATTGCGGATTTCCGGCTTCGGAACGTCAGCAAGGTCCAAAGACGAGCTTTCATTGAAAATAAGCGCTTTCATAATTGAATTTCCTCCCATTTTACCAATTCAGTTGGCTCATGATTTCTTCATGAAGTCCATTGTTTGATGCGGCAATAATTGAACACTGGCCATTAATTCCCTTGTCGGTGATAAGCTTTAGCTCATTCAAGGG
>DUFJ01000057.1 GCA_013331925.1 Candidatus Iainarchaeum sp. | reverse complement strand
TTGACAAGCATGTCTCCGATTCCGTAAGAGCGGTTTTGTGATTCGCTGAACTTTGCAACCAAGTCTTCATAGCTTTTGAACCTTGGGATTTCCTGGAATTGTATTCTTTCTTCTGGCGGAGCAAAAAGGTCCACTACTACGGCAACTGCGGCCAAGGCGATTATCAAGCCGACGATCAAAAGTCCGAATTTGAAAAAATTTCCTGCCATAAGCAAATTCCTGCAAGTAAAAGGTTGCCTGCTTTTTAAATACTTGGGGTTTTTGTAAGGTTTAAGGCTAACTAATTCAGGAAATTCTGGCTTTTTTGATGGTTAGTTTTTTAAAAACAAGCCAGTGCAAAAGCTTTGGGTTGTGGAGTTTTGAACGGTTTTAACTTGAAGGTTTTTTCAGGCTCTTGCCATGAAAGCCTGGCTTTAGAGATTGGGGAAAGGCTTGGAATAAAGCTTGGGGAAAGGGAAGTGGTAAGATTTGCAAACGGCGAAAAAAACATTCGAATCCTTGAAAACGTCAGGGGAGAAGACTGCTTTGTAATACAGCCGACATGCAATGATGAAAACATCATGGAATTGCTTATTTTCATTGACGCGCTAAAGCGGGCTTCGGCGCAAAGAATCACTGCGGTAATCCCGTGGTATGGTTACGCAAGGCAGGACAGGAAAACAAGCCCTCGAGAGCCTATAACAGCAAAACTGGTTGCAAGGCTTTTGGAAACTGCGGGAGCAAACAGGGTGGTTGCGATAGACCTGCATTCAGGCCAAATCCAGGGCTTTTTTGAAATCCCGTTCGATAACTTGAGCGCCGGAAAATTCCTTGAAAAAGAGATAGTGAAAAAAGGGCTGAAGGACTTTGTGGTTGTCGCGCCAGATGCAGGGGCAGCAAAAGCGTGCACTAAAATCGCGCAAAGGTTGAATACAGACCTGGCGATAATCAACAAAACCCGCCCGAAGGACAACGCATGCGAAGCAGTCAGCATCATCGGAGAAGTTCAGGGGAGAGACTGCGTTTTGTTTGACGACATGATAGACACTGGAGGTTCCTTGATTGCAGGGGCTTGCGCTTTGAAAAAAGCAGGCGCTTTGAGGATTTTGGCATGCTCTACTCACGGAGTGTTTTCAGGAAAGGCTTTGGAGAATCTGCAAAAAAGCGAGCTTGAAGAAATCATTGTCACAAACTCTCTGCCCCAAAAAGAAATTAGCGGAAAAATCAAAGTCTTGAGCATTTCGAAAATACTCTCGGAAACAATCCTGAGAATTCATGAAAGCCGCTCGGTAAGCGAACTGTTCTAAAAACCCATAAACATTCAAAAAGCCCAATTACCATGTTTCAATCTTCAAGTTTTTGATTTTTGAGAAATGCTTAATGTTTTTGGTAACGAGAGTTTCTCCATAGCGTGCACAAATAGCGCCAGTTAAAGTGTCCAAATCCCCAATATGGCCTGCCTTGTCTAAAAAAGCCATTATAGAACCGCAATATTTTGCAGAAAGAAAGTCAAAATAAAGAAAGCCAAGCGCTGAAAGAACAGACTCTACCTTTTCCAGCTCTGAAGGGTTTTTTGACTTGAAAGCGCCATGAAAAAGTTCTGCAGCAGTAATTGGGGTTATGCAAAGAGGCAAGCTGCCTTTTTCAAGATTAAGAAACTTCTGGACTGCTTCTGCATCCTTGTGCATCAACGCTATCAAAAAATCGCTTTCCAAGCANNTTTAAATGTCAACCCTTTTCATTTTCCACTTCTTTCTCTTTTTATAAACTGATTCAATATCATTGGCAAGCACTTCTCGTTCTTTATTATCCCAAGAATTTATCACATCAAGCAATGACGGCTTAGCTGGCTTTTCTATCAAGCGCAAAATGGCTTTTGAAAAAGAGGCGTCATTCTTCAAACGCTTCAATTTATCGTAAGCCTCGTCGGAAACAGCAATCAATCGAGCCATGATTAATTTATATATATACATATATATAATCTTTTCTTTTTTGCGTAAACAGCCAGCCATTTGCTATGATAAACGGCTTTGTGTAAATAGTGGCTCAAAAAGCGTGTTTTTTACACACGGAGTAACTATTTTACACAAGTGTTTTTGCTTTCAGGATTTACGGAGCAACACACTAAAAGGGTTAAAAAGACTGAAAGTAATGAATAAAAACAAGGAAGTTCTTCATTAAAGTATGAAATTTCTTCTATTTGACGCACAAGACATTACAAAAATAAATGAAATTTGCAAAGATTTTTTTGAAATCAGCATAGAAAGAAGTTTTTTTCCTAAAAAAATTAAACGTTTTGACTTTAAATTCAGACCAGAATTACCTTCATTTAAAACTATCTATAGTGAAGGTAAATTGAATTTATATGATATGATAACTTTTCTTTTTATTTCTAAAGAAGCAGTTTATCATTTAGAAATAATGTGCCTTGAAAAAAAGTCAATAGCTAAATTAACTGAAAAATATAATAAATATTACAAGCAACTTTTAATTAATGATAAAGATAATGGATATTGTCTTTTAATGAATTTAATTACATTATCAAATATGAACGAAGGAAACTGTTCAATAACATATCCA
>DUFJ01000013.1 GCA_013331925.1 Candidatus Iainarchaeum sp. | reverse complement strand
ATGAGGATTTTATCACTGTCTTGGGAGATAACGTTCTGCTTTCAAACATAAAGGCCTTTGCCCAAGATTTTGAAAAAAACCGCGACAGCATCAAGGCTAAAATCCTTCTTTCCAAAGTAAAAAACCCGGAGCGTTATGGAGTTGCAACAGTTGACGGAAAGAAAATCACCTCGATTGAGGAAAAGCCCAAAAACCCAAAATCAAACCTTGCAATTACTGGAGTGTATATGTTCACGCCTGATGTTTTCAACGAGTTTTCAAGGCTAAAGCCTTCCCCAAGGGGAGAGCTAGAGCTTACGGACATTCTAATCTCTTACCTCAAGCAAGGAGCTTTAGGTTTTGACATTTTGCAGGAAGCATGGACTGATGCTGGCTCTTTTGACGCGTTGTACGAAGCCACTGTCCTGATGCACGAGCTTGAATTGAAAGGGCTGTTGAAGAATGAGAATTCTCGTTAGCGGCGCCTCTGGCTTTGTTGGGAAAAACTTCCAAGAGTTCCTTCACATATGCTATCCGAAATCGGAATGTGTTTTTCTCTCTGCAAAAAAAACCAAACGTTCGAGTTTTGGAAAATGGCTAAAGGCAGATATTACTAAGCCTCTTCCAGCATCGTTGAAAAAGCAAAAGTTTGACGTTGTCTTCCACCTGGCAGCCTTGAATCTTACGAACGTTGGAAGCACGAGTGTTGAAAAACTAGTGCAAGTCAACGGTTTAGGAACGCACAACCTGCTTTCAAGCCTTGATTTCGGCTCTTTTGTCTTTCTGTCCAGCACTAAAGTTTACGGAAGGCAGGATGTCTTGGAAGAAGATTCTGCAATTCCCAAGCCTGCTGACGATTATTCAATTTCCAAGCTTGTTGGGGAATTGTTCTGCCGTCAGTTTTCCCAAAAGCATCCTGGAAAAAAAATCATAGTGTTCCGTTCAGTCAACATTTACGGCCCTTTCCAGCCTGAAAAAGCATTGATTCCTGTTTTTTTGCAAAAGGCTTTGAAGAACCAGTCTTTGGAAGTTTTTGGAAACTCAACGCGCGTCCAATTAATCTTCGTGCACGACGTTCTAAACGCTTTTGCGCTGGCACTTCAAGAAAGGCTTTCTTCCGGAACCTATCACATTGCTCCTGAAGGAAGCTTTACGCTCCGGGAAGTTGCCGAAAAAGTCATCAGCACTTGCAATTCAAAGTCTGAAATTGTTCCCGTGGAAAAATCCAGTGCTTCTTCAATAGTCCGCGCGGAAAAGCTGAAGGCGTTTGGCTGGAACGCAGAAACATCTCTTGACGAAGGCTTGAGGCAAACCCTTGATTCGCTAAAGAATTAATTACTTTTTTTCTTGAACTTTCTGGCAATTTCCAGGCTTGTTTTGGTTTTCAGGCCTAACTCTTTCACATGCCTGAAAACATCTTCCAAAACCTCAAAAGCGTGCAAGGCTTCAACTTCAGGATGGATGTAAAAGCTCGCAAGCTGTTTTTTTTCAATCTTTTCCTCTATTTTTTTCTTCAAAAATTCTGCAGCCTGCCTTTTTGTTCTTCCTTCAGACAATAACTGCTCAATTATTGGCTGGCAGGTTTTGCTTTCACTAATGGTTACTGGAACCATTACAACGCCTTTTCCTTTATTTTCCAGCTTTTGCAAAAACACTTTCTCTCCAGCATAGCTCCTGCATTCAAAACCGCTTTTTTCCACAAGCCTTGCAATCTCCCTGCTTTCAGCCTCCAAAGGAGCGCTGAAGCTTTCAGGCCGTTTTCCAAAAACTCCCTCAAAGCCTGCAATCATTTGCCCAAACTCTCTCTCGGCGTCAATTCCTGAAAGATTGTTCCATCTTGCATGTACAAAGCCGTGCACTCCGAGCCNNGAAAGAAAAGCATTCTGGCAATTTCCGGGCTTGAAGGCTTGAAAATTCCATTAGCGTGAGGCATTGAAAATCTTTTCTTTCCCAAAAGCCTGTGCTTTAGGACGCTGTAAAAATCTCCTTCCCATCCTACTATGGAATAAACGCTTGCCTTTACCTGCATTCTTTCAGCAAGGCCTAAAAGTTTGGGAATTCCCTTCCTTAAACCTGTGAGAGAATCCACGTCAGCCCTGACGCAGAAAGTGTCTCTAACCTTGAAGCCTTTTGATTTCATGACCATTCTTTTTCCATTTCAAGAATCTTGCCAACTATGAAAGATGATGGCGAAAACTTTGCCTTTATCGGCTTTCGCTTTAAACTTTTGTAATTTTCCAGAAACCCGGAAATTTTTTTTCCGTCAAGCCCGGAAATAAGCACGTTTTCTCCGAGCCCTTCCCTTCTTTCTGTAGCATTGCGCAGCAGGCAGCAGGGAGTGTTGATGTAATAGCTTTCTTCCTGGATGCTGCCCCCGTCAATCATCATGAACTCTGCGTTCTTTTCTGCCTGGATCCATTCAAAATAGTGCATTAAAGGAGCTATGGAAATGTTTTCGTTTTTTTCAACCCTGCTCAAGAGCTTGTATTTTATCAATCGCTTTCTTGTAGGCTCGTGCATTACAAAAACCGCAGGCACTTGCTCTGCTGCCTGTTCAACAAAACCTAAAATCTTTTCAAGGCGCTTCCTGTTAAAGATGGTCTCAAACCTATGTGTTGTTATCATGCAGTATTTTTTCGGCAACCCTTTAGGCTTGCGGTTTTTTTTCAATGAATAGCGGATAGTGTCAAGGATTGTATTATAGCGCGTGTTGAATCTTTTCCCTGGATATTTTTCAAGATTGTTGAAAGCCCAGGCGTAAGGCGCGAACATGTAATCGCTGACTTTTGAAACCCAAAGCCTTATCAGCTCTTCAGGGAAGGGGTGGAGATAGTTGAAGCTTCTCAATCCCGCCTCTATGTGCCCTACTTTCAATCCTTGCGCTTTAGAGCAGTAAGCGCCAAGGAATGTTGTTGCAGTGTCTCCAATCACAAGGCTTAAGCCTTTTTTTTCCTTCAAAACCTTTAGGTCAAAAAGCCTTGCGGCAGTCTTCACAGCCCAGCCAGCGCCTTGCATTAGCGTTGTAATGTTTTTTTCTCCCCCAATCTGCGCGTCGGGCTCTTTCACTTGAAAGTCTTTCCTGAATTTTGAGGTGGTTTGCGAGTGCTGGCTAGTGTCAATGTAATTGTACTCTACCTTGCGCTTTTGCAGCTCGCGCATTACAGGCGACATTTTGATAAGTTCCGCCTTTGTTCCGATAATCACGTTAATCATTTTTTTNNCAGCCTGTAAAGAATTTCTTCCTGTATTTTCCTCTGCCTTCCAAGCATGTCCGCAATCAGCGCAAGCATCACCAATGCAAAGCCTAAAACAAGCATTGCTCCGCCAGCAGGGATTAGAGATGTGAACGGCGTTGTTTCTCCAGTAAAAAGCCAGTTTCCAAAGGCTGTTGCAATAGCCAATGTCCCGATTGCGAATATTATTATCCCAATGCTGCCGAAAAAAGCCAGCGGC
>DUFJ01000001.1 GCA_013331925.1 Candidatus Iainarchaeum sp. | reverse complement strand
TCAGCAAACAACTCGACTATTTTAGGCATTTGTTTTACATTTAGCGATGTTACAGTAGTGCGAATTTTGAGTTTTCTCTTTTTGCTAATTATTTCTTTTATTGCATGAAGCGTTGAAGTGTAACAATCCCCATTATTCCTTAGTGGCCTTTGCTGATTGTGGATTCTTTTAGACCCATCAAGCGAAACAATCCATGTTAAGCTTGGGAGAGAGAGAAAGAATTTAAGAGCTTTTTTTTGCATTACCCCGTTTGTTGAGAGCTCAAAATGAAACCCCTTTTTTCCCGAATGCTGTCTCACATAATTTATTATTTTTTTAATCACTTCCAAATCTAGCGTTGGCTCCCCGCCAAAAAATTGGATTGTAATGTCTTTAACCCTCGTAGATGATACAAAATTAATTGCTTTAGCCGCACTATCAATCGAAAGGTGTTCCTTTTTTTCACCACCTTTAACATAGCAATAAGGACAAGCAAGGTTACAATCGCTAGTGATAGAGAATATTATTTTGGCACTGTTTTCAAGGCGATTTTTAAGATTAGCTGGCTGGTTTTGGCAGGATTGGCGGAAAGCAGCGAATTCATTCCCATCGTCAAAAAATAAGAAATTCTTATTCAACACGTCTAATACTATAAAATTATTGCCAACATGTAAAGCAGGGTTTACGCCCACCAAAAGCGTTTCAGCAACACTAGCCATCAAATCAAATAGCCAACTTAATTAAAAATCAGCGAATTAGCAGCCATAGCATTCCAAAGCTATCTTTGCCTTATCAGACTTGGTTGTAATTCCGCCAATTTTTGCAATTCTTGTTTTCATAAAAACTAAGTTAATGCTACCAGTTTAAAAACTTTTCTCAAAGTGTAACTTATCTTTCAAATTTTTCTATTGCCCGAAATTGGGCTAATATGCCCGAATAATAAAAAAGAAAAAAACAGAATTAGGGAAGAACTTTGAAAAAATCATTCTTCGGCATCTGCAGGCTCTTCTTCAACTTCAGGCTCTTCAGAATCCCAGTCCTCTCCTCCGGCTGGCTCTTCAACTTCTCCTTCGTCTCCTTCATCAATCCTTAAAATTCTCATTCTTTATTTCACCTTTAATTTTTTTGGCAAAATTGCTTACTATTAGGTTTGAGTAAAAGCTTATAAAGCTTACAGGATTGAAAGTGAATTATGAAGGGTTTAATGGCTTTTTCAGCAATCCTTGCTCTCTCGCTCTTGCTTTCAGGCTGCTTACAGGAGGAAAATCCAGCTTCCGGAACAACAAGCCCTCAAATTTCCTGCATCAACCTTTGCGCTGCGGAAAAAAACAAAAACACTGCTTTAGAGAATGGGCCTTGCTTAGGAAATCCACTGCATGAATTCCCTGACTGGGTTTGCGACATCGCACACTCTCCCAGGACAGAAGCTGACAATCTTGCGGAAAACCAGTGCTCAAGCTTCAGGGAAGGAATTGCAAAGCATTTTGTGGAATTGAATGAAGAATGCGAGTTCATNNTCTTTCACGACTTTTTCAGGAGTGAACGCTTTGAGCTTTTTCACAATGCCTTTAGTGCACAATTCCTTAAGCGTTAAAGGAAGCGCGATTCCGTCAACTGTTACAGCGTCTTTCAAGTGCAGGCTGAAGGGAGCACGAGCCAATTTCCCGCTTGGAGTTTGTGAAGTGTCAATGTTTATCAGGCCTTCCTGCTTTTCGTGCCCGCCAATGACCTGCAGTCCGGTGCTTTTTGAAATTTCAAAAACCCATTTTCCGGTAAAGGAATCAAATGGATTGCTTTTTGAGAATTGGATGGATTTGTCATAAATTTTGCTGTCCTGCATTTTTTCCAAAAGCAGGTATAAGTGAAAGCTGCTTCCGGTCCACATTGGAAAAAGCTTGAATTTTCCGATTTTTCCAAACTCTTTATCTTCCAGAATCAATTTGGCAAGGGTGCAGGCAATGAGCCTTGCGTCCTCTTCAGAGCTTGAGCCTTTCCTGTCAATGTCGAAAAAAAACCTCTCAATGGGCTTTCCAGGATGTTCCCCGTTGGTTGCATAGAATAAGGTGCAGTATTTTCTTGGAAAAAAGTATCCCCAAAGTTTCTCTTGGGTTTTTGAAAGCTCTGAACGCACTTCCTCCAAATGATAGGTTCTTTTTTTCAAAAAGCCTTCATCAACATTTCCTGCAATTTCTTCAATAAACAACGGCTCAAGCTCTGAACCTCTTTTCAACAGTTCAGGGCCATTAGGAATGTAAACTTTGGAGGCAATTTCCTTTCCTTTCAAGAATCCTTGGAGCTTTTCAGCGCAGGCAGCGTAGTAAAGCAGGCAGTCCAGCTCCCTGAAAGGCTCCAGAATCTTCTTCGAGCTTAAAGCCAAATTCAACAGTTTTGAAGGCATGAGAGAATAAGGGCTTTTGAAAGCTTTAAACCTTTACTGGTTTTTTGGAACAAATGCGTAAAAACTTGCAAAACTTTTACAATGCCATGGCTTCAGGAAAAACCGCGTTGGGATTGAAGCGCAAAAGAAAGAAAACAAATGATTTTGTAAGAAAAAACTGGCTAAAGTGCCTAATGGGCTAAAACAGTAGCTACAATCTTTCCTGCTCTTCCTTTATTTTTTTCATTTGCTGCTTTAGTAGTGGAAGGTCAGCTTTTATTATGTTCCATAAAATGTTCAGGTCAACTCCAAAGTAAGCGTGAATCAAAACATCTCTTGTTCCTGAAATTTCCTTCCATGAAACTTTAGGATGCTTGGCTTTCGTTTTTTCCGAAATGCTCTTGGCTGCTTCGCCAATCACCTCAATTCTCCTGATTGTTGCATCTCTCAAGTTCAAGTCTTTCCCAAAGTCAGTTTTCTGCCGGCCTTTAACGCTTGCCTGGATTAGTTCTATCTGCTCCAATATTTCACTAATGTATAGTGATTCGTCCCTTGTCATAAAATCCTGACTTCCTCATTAAGTATTCTTGCCTTCAAGCGAGGGTTGAGGCCATTATAGCTTATCAAGTCAATTTTTCTCTTCAGCCTGCTTTCAAGCAGCAGCTTTAGCTTTACAAAGCCCAACAAGCTCATGCCTTTGGCTGGCTGGATTAAAACGTCAATGTCGCTGTTTTTTTCCTGCTTTCCATGAGCAAAGCTTCCGAAAATTCCTGCTTTCTTTACCTTGTTCTTTCTTAAGACCTCAATTATTTTCGGCTTGACGGCTTCCAAAACTGCTTTTTTCCTAACCCTGCTTTTGCATTCAAGCCTTTCGTCCGCCGAACTTTGCTTTTGGAGCAATTCCCTCCTAAAAAGGTTTGCCCCCAAGTACTCCCTTTTTTTGGAAACTTTGCTTCCCAGCCTTACAGAAACAACCCTATAATAGTACTTCCTGCCGTTGCGTTCCTTAACTTCAGTGTAAGCCATAATTATTATACGACCACATTATTTAATAAACTTTTGTGTAGACGTACAAACAGCCAGCTGCTTGCCGGCAAAATCGCATAATTGCATTAGCAATTATGTCTGGGCTGGCGCAAACCGACAGTGGCGGTTTTTGCAGGGGGGAGGATTCGAACCC
>DUFJ01000036.1 GCA_013331925.1 Candidatus Iainarchaeum sp. | reverse complement strand
CCCCAGCAAAGGAAAACTTTCCAAGCTTTCTTTCCCGGGCTTCTCGCATTACCTTTCCAGCCTTCCTTTCCTGAACTTCCGGCCTTGCCCTCGCTATTGGTTTTTTTCTTTTCTCTTTTTCCTCGCTTGGCTTTTTCACTGTTGCAATGATTTTCAAAACCAAGAATATTGCAATCAAAGCCGCCAATCCAAAGAGCAGGACAGTGTTCAGTTCTTCAGTGGTCAGGAAAACGCTTCCTACAGGAATGACATTAAAGCTGCAGCTTGCTGTTCTCTCCTCATTTTCGTACTTCAGGATTGCTGTTGCTGTGTAAGCCCCGAGCCTTGCTTCTGAAGGAATTGCCATTGTTTGCGTTAGAGTCCTGCTTTCCTTGGGCCTGAGCGCAAGCGGCGTTGAACTGCTGGAAATGACCTTGCCTTCAGAGTCTTCCAGAGTCCAGCTAAGGTCAGTGTCCTGGTAGTAATCGCCTGCATTGAATAATGTAATGTTCAAGTCTGCCTCTGTGCCTCTTTGGACTGTCTGGTTTATGCATTTTACCAGAACGTCATACCTGAACGCTCCATTGATGTCTATTCTTTCAGTTTTGGAGTCATAAAGTATTGACTTGTCTGGAGAGGACAGTTTCACGTTCATTACATGGGTTCCTGCAAGCTGCGGAACCCATTTTTCAGAAAATTCTATCTCCCTTGCGTGCTTTGCCTCTATATCAAAGCTCTCCTCGCTCACGTATTCAACGTCAAGGCTTTGGATTATCTCAAGCTTTAGCCTGAGGCTTAGCGGATTATTTGAGTTATTTGCAACAGTAATTGTCGGGATAACAGGCATGCCTATTTTCAATTCCTGCAAGTCAATTTTTTCAATGCTTGCCTCTTCTCTCCTCAAATTGCCTTTGCGCAAGCCGCTTATTGCAAAATAGCTGAAGTGCTGGACGCTTGCTTGGAAGTAATAACTGCTGTCATCTTCCCCGACAAGTATCGTTGGCAGCCCCATCCATTCGCCATTATCAAACTGTTGCAGCGCGATTGTGACTAGCTCTATATCGTTCAACGCAACCCAGAGTTTTTCAACCTTGAACTTTACGCTTGCTTTTTCAATCTGGCTTTCTTTCAGGTTTGATGAAATTTTCAAATACTTGAAAACTCTATCCCCCTGAATTTCACTAATTCCAGAAGGCTTTGCAACAGGCTCTACGCTAACAAAAGCGTTCTTCACGCTTTCAGAAGGCTCTATCTGCAGCTCGCTTATCGCATGGTCCAGAATTTTCACAAACTCAATAGTCAACAGGTTTCCTTGAGTCATGTTGAAACTGAATGTTTCAAGGCCAGCAGTTGCGCTTCCTCCGCCTCCTCCCCCGCCCCCGCCTCCTCCCCCTTCTCCGCCTTCTCCAGTGCTAGTTGTTCCTTCTCCAGCTCCAGATACAGTAAACCTGCCAGCGCTGTTAGAGTCAGTGTTTGTGCCGCAAGTGAATGAGGAGGTTGCGGTGTAATTTCCGTTAGTGCTCGGGGCAGTGAAATTGTAGTAGTACTCTCCATCCGTGCTTCCAGCAGTCATTGAAGCGCTTGCAAAAACGCTGCTGTTAGGGTAGTAGATTATACTACTTCCAGCCAGGCCGGTCATTGCGTTGCCTTCAATATTGGTTACATAATTTCTTACAGTGCCTGTAGCGCCAGCAGTATAGCTTGAGCTATTGTTGAGGAATGAAATGTTCAGGTCAAAGTTTCCAACATAGGCGAAAAGGCTTGCGCTTCCCACAGCGTTGCTTCCGAAATCATTAGCGCTAAAGTCAATCTTGTAAGTTCCGTTGGAGTCAAAATTATAGTTATAGCCGTAAGCTCCGCTTCCAAGGCTTGAAAAATTGACATCTTGAGTGCTGTTGTTCGGCTTTGTAATAATAGCACTGACTGCGGCATCATCATCCAAGGAATTGAAAGGCATCAGCCTTACTGTCACGTTAATGTCCTTGCTTCCTATAAAGTTCAGACAGCCAATAGCATTAGGGCTTAAAGAAAGATAGTTAATGTCTGCAACAACCCAGGTAGTTGTAGTGTTCTGGCCGTTAGCGCCTGCAGCAGCAGCTAGCGCAATAATGAAAGCAGCCAGCAATACTTCCCTTGTTTTACGCCAGGACATTTATGCTAAAATTAGTCAACTTGGATATTTAACTGTATTTGGTTTCCTTCAGGCCTTATAGCGCTTGTGGCGTCAAAATAGAGGTTTTTGTGCTCGAACTCCCACTTTTCCTTCAATTCTCTGGGCGGGGTTTCAACGTTAATTCCAATAGCGTAGTTTCCTGCAGGAGCGTTAGGCTTTAGCTTTCCCTTGATTTCAATCCTTTCAGCCCAGCCTTTATAGAATTTTGGAAAAGTCGGCTCTAGAAGGAAAGACTGCGGGCTTATTGTAATGTCAAAGTATTGCCTGCTTTCAGAATTAGGCATTAAAGTTACGCCCTGAAATGTCTGGACTCCATAACCGCTATAAAGGAAAACAACAGCGTTGAATTCTTCGCGCTCGCCTCTCTTTAAAGTATCCCATTGCTCTGCAGGATAGCTTCCTAAACCGCTAGTAACCCAGTATTTTGGGTCAGGACTGCTCCAGTATCTCAAGCCGTATTCTTTAAAGTTCGGGTAAAATTCAGGCTGCTTGTAATATCCTTCGTCCAAGAATCCTATGCTGAAGTATCTTCCAGAAGCAAGCAAGTATGCTGTTTCGCTAAAGTCTTCAGGAATTTGAGGCAGTGAAGAGAATATTTCAGCCTCGCTTTTAAGGCTGAAGAAGGATGGGATTTCAGAAACAGGCTTTTTCAAGAATGTTGAAGCTTGTTCAAAAAGCTTGTACTCGCTTCTCTTGGGTTTGAATGCTTCCTCAAAATAAGCCTGCCTTGAAGCAAACTGTGTGGGGTCTGGAGTCAGGCTTGTCGTAGTGTTTGTTGGCGCGAAGAGGTTTCCGGTGATTGGAATGATTTGCAGATAGCTTAAAGCCAGCACAGCAAGAACTGCCACAATTATGATTCCTAGAACCCAAGCAGCCTTGTTTGGCTTGGCTGCAGTTTTTTTCTTTTCCAACTTGCCCTCTCCGCTCTGGTTACAAATACTCTAAAGCTAAGTGATTTTAAACATTTGGTATTTTTAAAACCAGGGTTTAACTTAGGTCTGTGGATGTTTGCAATGTTCCGTTATAGTCATTGGGTATAACCGCAGAGTATGCTTTAAAAGCGTCTCCCATAAACTCTCCGCTGAAGCAAAGCTTGTTAGAGTCGCCGACAGGCAGTGTGGTCACAAGCCTTGTGTTAGTTGTTGCATTGTCAATGTTAAAGTCTTTGCAGGCAGCACTCGTAACTGGCGCTGTAGTGCTCAAGAGCGTGCAGGTTCTTTGCCAGCCCCCGAAGCCGCTAGTTCCGCAACCAGCTGTGGTTATTCCTCCCATCCAAACCTTTAGCCAAATATTAATGTCCAAGGCAGCTCCGAAGTTTGCGTCAATGTTTGTTGAAGCGTTTCCATTATTTGTGATTAGTATGCCTGCTAATGAATCACTTTGGCATGCGCTGCCGCCAGTCCTGTTAGTATAAGGGAGTATTTGGTTTGCGTTTCCATCAACATCATTGTCTATTACTGCATTGCTTTCCACAAAGAAGAACGCCTCTTGGGAACAGCCTCCGGGATATGATATTGAATGGCTCTTGTTGCTTGGCACAACCCAGGTCATCGTTGTTGTTTGCTGGTTGGCTATTACAAAAGAAGCCAACAGCACTAAAGCCAGTAAAACAATAATTCTTGCCTTTCTCACTTCAACCATTCTAATTACTACTTTTTGCTTTTTAAACCTTTCCCTCAACGTTCAAAATTATTCTGAAAACTCGTTCTCCTGATTTAAAGGTTGTGGCATTAAAGTAAAATCCATTGTATTTTTCACCCCATTCTTTCTCCTTTTCAAGGTCTGGGTTTGCAATGCTAAAGAAAATTTCGCGCCTGCCTTCAGGAATGCTGCCTTTTGCCTTGAAGTAAACATCAACAGCCTGGCTCCATTCTTTCTCAAACTTTGGAAAGTTTGGCTCTAGCAAGAACTCCTGCTCGGAAAATTCAATGCTCAAGTGTTCCTTTAATTCTTCAGGAATTTCCGCCCTTAGCCTTAGCCCTTGAAAAGTCCTTACCCCAAAGCTCGAATAAATGAAAACCCTTGCCTTTGCGGTGTTTGCTTCCCCAAGTTTTATTTCTTGCGAAGCAGGTGTTATTCCAAAGCCATTAACTGCCCACCTGTCCTTGGCTGGCTCAAGCCATTGCTTCAATCCGTCTTTTTTAAAATTCCCGTAAAATTCCGGCTGTTTATAGTAAGCCTCGCTCAAATAATCCGCGCTGATTTTTCCGGCATAGTATAATTCAACAACTTGGTTAAAATCCCCAGGAACTTCTGGCAGTTCTACAAAAACGCTTTCCGGAATGCCATACTCTTGCCTTTCACCCAAAACACTGCCTTCTTTTCCATTTTCAAAGCCATTGCTTTCCTTTTCAAAGCGTTCATTAAGAAAAACAGCCAGCAGTCCGATTGCGACTAAAACCGCAATTGCAATAGTCAGCATTTTTTTGTTTTCCAGCATTTCAAAAACCTTTCAGAATAGAACCTTGCGGCTAGGATGAAGTATGATATAATGTGCGGTTATAGTCTCCGGCTGGAGTTGCGCTTACAAAGTCAGCCCATGCCCAGGCGTTCTTGTCAGCATTGTAAGCGATGGCGTTTGCAATCCTAATATTTGTTGTTCCCAAAACAGTCACGCACCCAGTTGTTGGAGGCTGGACATCAGCGCAGTTTGCCTGATAGGCTGTTGAAACAACGCCAATCTTCAGCCTGTACGTTGCTGCCAATCCAATATCAAGGTTCATGTCCCAGTTTTCATCGCTAGAGGTTGTGGAGGTATTTGCGAATTTGAAAAAAGGCTGAATGCTTGACTGGCCTTGGCAAGCGGTCTGATTCCTGTCAGCAAAGTTTTGGTCGCTTCCAGTCCCAGTTGAAGCGTCAAAATAACAGCGAGTGCAAGCTGTGCAGCCTCCGGTAAGGCAGCCTTTTCCTTCAGTGCAGCCGCTTGAAGGAAGCGAGATTGTAAAGCTGTAATCGTTCGCAACGGCTTGCGTTGTAATAGTCCTGTCAGTGCCATTAGTTGTGTTTGCATCAGCTGTTGTTCCAGTTCCTGAAAACCTTAATTCATATGTTTGCGCAACGCTTGATTTTGCAATCCATGAAACATTATAGTTTTGCCCTGCATTCAGTGAAGAGCTTTGCGGGTTGCTTCCTGAAACCAAGTATAATGGAGAGCCAGTGTCAGTGTTCAAGTCCATCCAGCCAGAGCATCCAGCGCCAACACAGTATTGCAAGTTTGTGTCAACTGTTCCGCAATTGTTTGTGTTGCAGTAGGTTGTTCCATTGACAAGAAAGTTAGTGTTATTATTCACGCTAGTGTTGTTGTCTGCTGGCGGGTTTGCTATGNNGTTATAACATACTTCAAAACATCCCAATTCCATGTGTAAGTGGCGTTTGTGCCATCTTTCACGTTTGACTTTATTGCCGCGCCTCCTGCAGCTCCAAAGTCAGCGCAAGTCCAAGAAACTAATGCGGTTGCATCAACAGTAGAAACGCTTGCGGGTTCAGTATTCGGGGGCGCTACATTAACCGCGTTTACCCAGTTAGTACCATCCCTGCTTACTGCTATATAATGCGTAACCTCTGTATCAGCTGTTGCAACCCACCATTTGTAGTAGAGAGTGACATTGCTTATTGAAACGCAATCGCTGATTCCCCAATTATTTGTTGTGATTTTTACTCCGGCAAATTTCCTGTTTGCAGTCTGAGTTTCCACAGAAGCGTCATCAGAGTTCAGGAAAGTGTTTGTTGAATCCGCTCCGCCATCGCAAGCGTCAGCCCAAGTTTCTTCAGTTGCTGCAGCATCATTTGCAATGCAAGTTTGCAGCTGTGCATTGGCGTCTGAAACAATAACTCTCCAGTACTCAGAGTAAAACTCGTTAAGCTGCGAGAAAAAGTAGTATTCTGTTGGCGGCGTTGTTAGTCCGGGGCTTTGCACCGTGTAGGTTTTTGTAATGCTGTCCTGCGAGTCAACATTCCATTCTATTTTTTTGAATTCTGAATTCCAGTCGCTTACTGTTCCGCCTTGCGCGTCAACCAAGAGCCAGCTTGCTGGGAAATAGTCTGCAAGCACTGCATTCTGTAAAGGCTGTTTTGAGCTTGCGGAAATTTCCATTTGAATATTGGTTGTTGGCGGAGCTTTGTGCTGTCCGCATTTATGGCACTCAAGGCGCCTGCCGAAAGAAATTTCATTTCCCCCTGCAAATCCAAAGCCAGGGTCGTTTGGAGAGATTGGAACTTCCAAAACAGTTTCTCCAGCAATCTCTTGAATTTTTTCCCAACTTCCTTGGCATTTTTTTCCAGCAAAATCCCATTCCTTGCATTTGAACAATGCTTCAGCTCCTGAAGGAACGTTCAATCGTAAAATTCCTTTTGAAAAGCTTGCTTTAGGGTTTATTGCGATTATTTGCAGGAAGAAGCCTTCAGGGCTTTCAAAGCCTGACTCTTCAATCTCTTCATCAATCTCCAGCAGTGTTTGGTTTGAATCAACCAGAACGTTCTCTAATTCCGCTTCTTTGACCGCGCCCTCAATGAACGCTATTGAAGCGTTGTAATTTCCTTTCTTTGCCTTAACAAGTTCAGAGCCTGAATTTACAAGCTCTCCGTTTAAGTCTTTCAGTGCAAGCATTGAAAACCCACCAGAGCCTTTAACGAAAAACTCTTCAGATTCTCCGCCTTCGCTTTCAGGGCCTGGTGTTTCCGGAATTGTTGGCTGGTTTGTGTCAGCAATGCCTGGCTCTGTTTCCTGCGCAGTTTCGCTTGGAAGCTGCAGCGCGTTTTCCACTATTACTGGAATTTTTTCCTCAACGCAATTTTCAGCATTGCACGCTTTTGCTGAAATCTCGTAATTTCCATTTTCTGCCTGTTCGGAATTCCAGTCAAGGATGTAATTGTTTTCTTTGCAGGCTTGGCCTTCAAAAGCAATTGCTTGTTCCGCATCGTTTGCTTTTACTGTTGCGCATTCTT
>DUFJ01000072.1 GCA_013331925.1 Candidatus Iainarchaeum sp. | reverse complement strand
AACATTGCAATAGCCAGGAAAATGCTGATTCTGGTAGCGACAAAAGTGGCTTTTTCAAAATTCATCCTGAAAGCAAGCAAAGCCCTCAACACTCTTCCCCCATCCATTGGGAGAGCTGGCACGAAAAGGTTAAAGGCTCCCAAAATCACGTTCACCCATAAAAGGCTGAATAAAGGGTATTGGTTGAGGAGATTTTCCAGGTTTGCAGGGTTTTGCAATGCCTTGACTGGAGGGAGAAGGTTAAGGCCTGGAAGTGCAAAGTATGCGATGAATATTATGAGGAAAGCGAGTGCAAAGTTGAAGAAAGGCCCTGCCAAGGCTATCAAAAGCTCGTCTTTTGGTTTTTCCGGAAGTTCTTCAGCAGCTGCAATGCCTCCAATCGGCAATAGAATAATGCGCTCTATTTTGAAGCCCTTGCTTAACGCAACTAAAGAGTGGGAAAGCTCGTGCAATAAAACGCTCAAGAAGAGAAAGAAAAGCAAGAGCATTGTCGGAGCAAGGCTTTCAGGCTCAAAAATTGCGAGAAAGGCAGCAATGGCTATGATGAATAATAGGAAAGTGGAATGCAATTCCAGGCTAATTCCTTTCACTCTTGCAATGCGTAAAGAGTTCATAAGCTGTCAAAAACAATAGAAAAAGAAAAGAAAGAAAAAAGAATGCTAGTTTTTTTCAAAAAGTTCTAAATTGGGGATTTAGATTAGGCATGCCAATTGCTGCTATCAGTGCTACAACAATAACTGCTATTATTATTGCAAGCACTATCATGAGGATAAAAAAGCCTATCGCTGTCCCAATGATTAGCTGCTTGTTGGGTACCTTGTGCGCTGTTTTAAACGCAAGCCAAAACAGGTATGAAGTATAAAAGCTTAAGGCAAACAGGAAAGCGTAAGCAATTAACTGCAGTAAGAACCCGATTAGAATACCTATTGTAAATAGTCCTACAACGTAAAGCACCCCAAGGCCGATAACCAAGAGATATGTGGCAGGCAGGAATGAGGAGCTTAAATAATATTGTTCAGCAAAGCTTGCTTGGCTTCCCCCGGCAATTTTTATTCCCAAAAAGATAAAAACGTGAAATAGCAAGCTCAAAATAGCTATCAGCACGAATGTTATCACAGGCAATATGATAAATACAAGTTGTCCAAACAATGCGATTAATCCAAGCGCTGGGTTAACCGCTGCAAGAACTGCTGCAAGTTGGGAAAGCAGTGCAAAAGCAAGCGAAATAAGAATCCCAACAACAAATGCAATTATTGTAGGAATTAAAGCGTAGTTCAGCGCACCCTTCACAATGCTTGCTTTTTTTGACTCATTCTCCAACTCTGTTTCTGGATTGAAAAAAAGATTAAAATTAAACACGTTTGCCCTCCATTTGAATAATCTTTGTTATAATGAATCTTTTCGGCTTTAAAAGCTTTTTTATCCCATTATTCCAGCATTTTCACTAGTTTTTCAGCAATTTTGCGGGCTTCGCTCTCTAAAGTGGTTTCTTTCACTATTATTTTTCCGCTTTGGAAGATTGAAACTCCAACGCCTGCCTTTACAACTAGAAGAAAGGGAGTTTCGGCCTCTATAAACACGCCTGCTTCTTTAAGTTTTTTTGCAACTTCTTCAAGATTCAAGTGAGTGCGCTTTTTAGGCACAAACTCAAAAGCAGCCCTTGACTTGCAAGGCTTGCCTACAAAATCAGACAGTTTCAAAACCAACGCCTCAAGGCTTTATCTGCAATAGCTCTTTAGAGTTTAAAGAGTTTTGCACAATTTCCTGCAAGTTCATTTTTTTCTCTTCAGCCTCAACTTGTTCAATGCGAGAGTGAGTTGAAGGCTGGGAAGGAACGATATTACAGCACAAGGCAGGCCTGATGGAATTATCAAAAGTCCCAAAGTCCCTTCCAAGTCTTTCAATCTCCAGCTTGTCCAAGCCCAAAAGCGGCCTTACTATTTGCATTTTAGTGGCAGAATGCTCTGCCTGCAAGTTCCACAAGGTTTGCGAAGCAACTTGAGCCAGGCTTTCTCCGGTCAAGAGTGCGGAGCAATTTTCCAATTCAGCAATTTTTTCGCTAACGCGCAGCATCATTCGCCTGCACAAAACGCAGTTTAGCTTCCTGTCACAGTTTTTTGCGATTTCAACCAAGCTCTTGCCGTGATTTATTATGTACAAGTTGATTGGTTTTTTGAACTTTCTTACAAGGATTTCAACTGCAGAGATGGCTTTTTCCTTGTTTGCCGAGTCAGTGAAAGGGTGATTGTGGAAATGGATTGCGGAGAGAGCGTGTTTTTTTTCCAAAGCCAAAGCTCCTGCTACTGGGCTGTCAATGCCGCCGCTTATCAAGAGCAAGAGTTTCATAAAGGAATTTGGTTTTGGGAGTTTTTAAAAAGCGAGCGGAGCAAGGAACTTGCTCTCTAAGGTTAGGCACTACGTTTTTTTGCGGAGCATCGCATAATTGCAAGCAATTATGCTTGAGCTGGTGTCGACTGACAGTGGCAGTCAAGTTAGGCACTACGGAGCAGCACGGAGCAGTGATTGTACGCATTTCTCTTTTTTTGCAAAGCCAAGAGGTTAGGCACTACATTCTATGCGGA
>DUFJ01000046.1 GCA_013331925.1 Candidatus Iainarchaeum sp. | reverse complement strand
ATTTTAAAAACAGGCTCCTGGAAAAGCAAGCAGTTCAAAAAATACAACATCCAAGACCCAGTTCCAGAATTATTCGCAGGCAAGCGCCAGCCATATCTTGCATTCCTGCAGCAAATCCGCAGAAAGCTAACTGAATCAGGCTTTCAAGAGATGGAAAGCCCTCTCCTAACGCAAGAATTCTACAACTTTGACGTCTTATTCCAGCCCCAAAACCATCCCGCAAGGCAATGGTCTGATACTTATCAGCTAAAGCAGCCAAAGCATGGGAAACTTCCTGAAGCAAGAGTAGTGAAAAAAGTGAAGGAAGCGCACGAGTTTGGAGGTGGTACAGGCAGCAAGGGATGGCGTTATGAATGGAATGAAGAGATTGCGAAAAAAATAATGCCAGCCTCTCACTGTACAGCTCATTCAGCAAGGCAGTTGCTGAAAGGAATTACAGTGCCTGGAAAGTACTTTTCAATCTCTCGCGTTTACAGGCCTGACGTTATAGACGCAAAGCATCTGGTGGAATTCAACCAGATGGAAGGCTTTATAGTGGATGAAAGCTTTACATTCAAGCACTTGCTCGGAATGCTGAAGCAGTTTGCAATAGAAATAGGAGGCTGCGAGAAAGTAAAATTCTATCCGGTGTATTTTCCGTTCACAGAGCCTTCAGTGCAAATCTCCGCATTCCACAAGGAAATGGGATGGATGGAGCTGTGCGGTGCAGGAATTTTCAGGCCTGAAATGATGGAGGCTTTGGGCTATCCAAACCTTCCAGCACTAGCTTGGGGCTTTGGAATAGACCGGCTTGCAATGCTAAAGCTTGGAGTGAAAGACATCCGCTATCTCTTCAGCGACGACCTGAAATACTTGAGGAATGCAGCAATAGTTGGTGAATGAAAATGGTAATGGTTGATTTTGAGCTTTCGGATTTTGAAAAGCTTGCAGGCAGGAAATTCTCCAAAGAGCAAATGGAAGACGCTGTTCTTTATGCAAAGTCAGAGCTCGACAAGTTCGAGGACGGAAAAGCAAGCGTTGAAATTGCTGACACCAACAGGCCGGACTTGTGGAGTGTTGAAGGAATTGCAAGAGCGATAAGACCGTTCTACGATAAAGGAAAAACTCCGAGCGCTCCAAAAATGAAAAATTCCGGATTGCAGGTTAAGATTGAAAAAAGCGTGAAAGAGGCAAGGCCTTTCACTGTCTGCGGAGTGGTGAAAGGCATTAGCGTGAACGAGGGCTTGCTCGTAAGCCTGATTCAAATGCAGGAAAAAATCTCAAACACTTTCGGGAGAAAACGCAAAGAGGCAGCGATTGGAATTTACGATTTTGACAAGATTGAAGGAAACATCCGCTATTACGGAGCAGAGCCTCGCAAGGTGAAATTTGTCCCTTTAGACTTTGAAAACGAGCTTGACCTGGACGAAATCCTGGAGCTTCACCCTAAAGGAATAGAATTCGCACACCTGCTCAAAGGCAAAAAACACTATCCAATTTTTGAAGACTCCAAAGGCCACGTTCTCTCAATGCCTCCAATCATCAACAGCAACTATTCAGGAAAGGTAGAGCCCGGAAAGCGCAACTTATTCGTTGAGGTTTCAGGCTTTAACCTTGAAATTATCGGAACAGCGTTGAACGTTTTAATGCTTGCCTTTGCTGACAGGGGCGGAAGGCTTGAGACAGTTAAAGTGATTGATTCCAATGGCAAATCTTTCACGACTCCAGGCTTCAAGCGCGAGAAAATTTCCTTAAGCATTGAATACTTGAACAAGGTTTCTGGAATGCAGTTCACTCCAAAGCAAGCCTTGCAATTGCTTGAAAAAATGCACTACAAGGGAAAGATTCAGGGAAAAAAACTGCTGCTTGAAACCCCTTTTTTCAGGACAGACATTTTGCATCCAATAGACATAGTGGAAGACGCTTTGATAGCTTTCGGCTATAACAGGATAGGGCCTGAAATTCCGAAAGTTTTCACGCAAGGCTCTGAACTTGCTGAAACAAGAAAAATCGACAAGGTGCGGGATGCGTGCGTTGGATTAGGGCTGCAGGAAGCCTTGACTTTCACTCTAACCTCCAAGGAAAAACAAGAAGGAAGAATGCTCTTGAAGAGTGAAGAGTTCGCGGAGATTGAAAACTTTGCAAGTTTAAACTACCAGATTTTCCGCAAGAGACTGCTTCCGGAATTGCTTGAGTTTTTGGCAAAAAACAAGAGCGTAGAGCTGCCTCACGCAATTTTCGAGATTGGAAAGACAGTGGAGCTTCACGCAAGCTCTGAAACTGGTGTTTTGGAAAAGCAAAAGCTCTGCATTGCCTTGAGCAATTCGCAAGGCCTTAACTTCAACAGCGCCAAAAGCCTTTTGCAATCGCTTTCAAAAATGCTCTCTTTTTCCTTCAAGCTTCAAGAGGCTGAATCAGCATTCCTGATTGCTGGAAGAAGTGCTGAAGTTTTAGCGCATGGAAAGAGCATTGGCTTTTTGGGAGAGCTGCATCCTCAAGTTTTGCAGAATTTCGGGATAGAAAACCCTGTCTGCGTTCTGGAATTGGAAGTTTAAAACAGCCTTGTCTGGCTTACGTCTGGAGTTTGGCGCTGTTTTTCCGGCTCTGGCAATTCCTGGCTTTCAGAAAATCCAGCCTGCGCTTCGCTGTCCCTAAATCCCTGCAATGCCTTTCTCTTTCCNNCAACTCTTGCAGGCACGGGAAAAATCCTGACGCCTGGCCTGGCGTACCTTAGATACCTTGAAGTCCACCCGTACGCTCAAGTCGGCGAAGCGAATTTTGCAAAAGCCTTCGAGCTTTTAAAAAACTCCGAGTTCAGCCATAAAAGAATATCTGGGCTGACCGGGCTTTCGTGCGACCTTATAACCCACATAGACGTTGCCTGCAGGGTAAGAACAGCCGGGGAAATGAAAGACTTTAAAGCAAAGGCTGAAAGGCAGGCTACAAGAATAGAGGACACAAATCCAGAATTGGTCAGGCTTACGATTGCTTTGCTGAAGGGGAGAAAGGTAAGGCTTCCAAACGGCAAAGTAGCCAATGGAAAAGAGCTTGCGATAAAGCACATTCCAAAAATTGTCGGGATTGC
>DUFJ01000075.1 GCA_013331925.1 Candidatus Iainarchaeum sp. | reverse complement strand
CTAATCTGCGTGAAAAAATGCCCCTTCAAGGCAATTACAGTAGTAAACCTTTCCTTGGGCTTGAAAGAGCCTATACACCAGTACGGAAAGAATGCCTTCAGGCTTTACAGGCTCTTCACCCCTAAAGAAAAAACAATAATCGGGCTTTTAGGCCAGAACGGGTGCGGAAAAACCACTTGCTTAAACATTCTTTCAGGAAAATTATTGCCAAACCTTGGAAGCTTCGAGCAGGAGCCAAGCCTGGAAAAAGTTATTCAATACCTCAAGGGAAAAGAGCTGCAGGCATTTTTCAAAAAGCTCCAGAAAAACGCAGTAAAGCTTGCCTTAAAACAGCAGAACATAAGCTCGCTTTCGGAAAGCCTTGCAGAACAAACAGTAAAGCAAGCACTGGAAAAAAGCAACGAAAGCGGAAAGCTTGAGGAAATAATGCAAAAGCTCGGGCTTGAAAAAATAAAAGAAAGGAAAATAAAGCAGCTTTCTGGAGGAGAGCTGCAAAGGCTTGCGATAGCAATTACAATACTGCAGGAAGCGGACATCTACTTCATTGACGAGCCATGCAATTATTTGGATGTTTCAGAAAGAATGAAAATAGCGCAACTGCTCAAGGACTTATCAAAAGAAAAAACAGTAATAGTCGTAGAGCACGACTTGGCAGTGCTGGACTATCTTTCAGACATTATCCACCTGTTTTTCGGCACTCCAGGAGCTTACGGAGTGATAAGCAGCCCCAAGACAGCAAAGGCAGGCATTAACGAATTCCTTGAAGGCTTCATAAAGGACGAGAATTTGCGCTTTAGAGAAAGAGAGCTTTCCTTTGAGGTAAAGCCTCCAGCAGAGTTAAGGAAAGGCAAAGTAATTGCGGAATATCCCGCAATGGAAAAAAAGCTTGAAGGCTTTTCCCTCAACACACAAGCAGGAAGCATCAGGGAAGGAGAGGTTTTAGGAATTCTAGGCCCTAATGCTATCGGAAAAACAACCTTTGTGAAAATGCTTGCAGGCCTGCTAAAGCCTGATAACGCAAGCCTTGAGCTAAGGCAGAAAGTCTCCTACAAGCCGCAATACATTACAGCAGAAAAAGGCATTACCGTAAAAGAAATGCTTGAAAGCCAGAAAATAAACTCTGAGATATTCAGCAGTGAAGTGAAAAAACGCCTTGGAATTGAAGAACTGCTTGAAAAACAGCTTGAAAAGCTTTCAGGCGGAGAGCTGCAGAGAACCGCAATCGCACTATGCCTTTCAAGAGACGCTGACCTGTATTTGCTTGATGAGCCTTCAGCATTTTTGGATGCTGAGCAGAGAATGCAGGCAGCAAGCTGCATCCGCAAGACTATAGACGCGAGAAAAAAGGCTGCTTTTGTTGTAGAGCATGACATTTTATTCCAGGACATGGTAAGCAATCGCTTAATAGTGTTTGAAGGAATTCCTGGAGAGAATGGAAAAGCATTGGATGCAAAAAGCATGCGTGAAGGAATGAACTCTTTCCTGAAACAGCAAAACATTACAATGCGAAGGGACGAGCAGACAGGAAGGCCGCGCATCAACAAGAAAGGCTCCGTAATGGACGCGGAGCAGAAAAAAAGCGGCGAGTACTATTACAGCAAGTGAGAGAAAAAATGGGATTAAAAAATCTGGAAAATGCTTTTTGGGAAAGCATTGAGAAAGAAACAAAAGGCCTTTCAAGCGCTGCTGTCTTATTCTCTGGAGGCTTAGACTCTAGCGTTATTGCAAAAGGCATTTCCTGCAAAATCAAGCACACAGTCTTATTTTGCGCTGGCTTGCAAGGCTCGCAAGACTTAATAGTTGCAAGAAAGTCAGCTGAAAGAATGAATTTGCCAATAGTTGAAAGGATTGTTGAAACTGAAGAAATCCCCCAAGCTTTAAGTATTGTTAAAAAAATCCTTGCTGGGAAAAAACTTTCACAGCCTTTAAACCTGCAGATTGGAGTTTCAGAATACTTTGCCTTTCAGGCTGCAAAGCAGGCAGGCTTTGAAACAGTTTTTATGGGCCAGGGAGCTGATGAATTGTTTGCAGGCTATGACGCTTTCCGCAAGATAGTGAAAGAGAAAGGCTTGAATGCAGTTAATGCGGAGTGCAGGAAATTCTTGCAAAAAGCAGAAAGAATTGATTTGAAAAGAGACAAGGCAATCGCAAAGCATTTTGGCCTTGAACTTCGCTTGCCTTTCACAGAGAAAGATTTTGTGAAAGTAGCCTTGGAAATTCCCGCAAGAGAGAAAATCCATTCTGAAAAAGACCTTTTGAGAAAGCATGCCTTGAGAAAGCTTGCTGGAAGAATTGGAGTTCCAAAAATCTCAAGGGAAAGGCCGAAAAAAGCAATGCAGTACGGGAGCGGGATTGGAAAAAGCTTGAGAAAGCTTATCAAGGAGGATATTCAAGCTCCAAGTAGTTTCCCTGCAAGTCCCAAATCTGGCAAGGCGCACTAGCGGAAATTCTGAACTCTTTTTCGAATGATATTGCGCTTGAATATAAAATGCTGTTTTTCTCGCACTTTAAGGTAAAATCAATTTTAAAATTTGGCGTCGTACGAACTTGCAAGCCTGACACAGTGCATGAAAAAACATNNCCGCTGACATCTCTGGGAGTGGTGTCACAAGTTGGGTCGGAATAGTCAAATATTGCATCAACAACTGCTTTGTCAAGCAAAAATCTCATTTTGCTCCAATGCTGCCTTAATTCTAAAGTGTCCTGCTGTTCAATCATTGCCTTTTGCGACAAGCCTGCAGAATAATATGTAAAACCGATTGTTGCAAAAAGCAAGACTAGAGAAGCAGCAACAATGACGCTGAAAACTCCTTTAGAATTCATCCCTTTTCCTCGCAAACTTCAAACTTGCCAATCGCGGATTGAGAAGTATGGTCAGTATTCAAAGGATAATCATACTTTAAGGCGCAATAATACGTCCTAGCAGTTGCTGAATATGGATAAGGGCTTTGATCTCCGGCATAGAACTGCACTACCGTGCTGTCATTTGTCTTTATCCTCAAGGCTTGCAGACTGTAAAGTTCAGAGTCTGGCTTTTGAGCCAAAAGCAGGAATGAAAGGCTGACTGCAATGATTACAGTGATTGCAAGCAATGCGTCAATGCTGAAAACAAAACCTTTGCTCAAGACTTCCACACCCTTAAAGTCGCTGTTGATTCCATAAGCAAGCAGGGAGTAGCAAGGGCAGGATCATCCCGGCAATCTTCAAGCTCTGACTTTGTAATCTGGCCAGCCTCGTTCTCGTTGGTCTTGTTCAAAAAAACAGCTTTTCTCTCTATTGAGAAGATATTCTCAGCGCCAGCTGTTGCATAAGAATCATTGCACTCCTTTTTAAGATCGGCGGCGGGCACTGGCTGGAACTCAACATTGCAAGAATAACCATCGGGAATTCCTAAAGCACCTTTTGTAATCTTGCCTGGCTTGTTCCAACCCAGATGCCTATCGCTAGGCGGCAAATTACCTGCCCTATCTATCGTAAGGCAGTTAGGCAGAAATGTAATAAATTTTGATGGCGTGCCATCCATTACAAGCGCGCAGTTAAGGAAAGGATT
>DUFJ01000073.1 GCA_013331925.1 Candidatus Iainarchaeum sp. | reverse complement strand
AAGTATTCCCTCGCGCAGAGGAAAACCGCAAGGCCTAAAAAAAGCTCGAAAAAAACAATTAAAGGATTCAAAAACTCTCCTGCTGTAAGACCAGTGAGGGAAATCAAGTCTGAAACAAGATAGATTCCTAAAGGGCTCCACAAGCCAACCCAATGAGGGATTGCAGCAGAATAAATGTTTGGAAAAGCCAGCGCGTGCTGCTCAAAGGCAAACTTGTAGATTCCAAAATCATAACCTAAAGGAACAGCGCTAGAAAGCAAGGGAATTGCCCTTGAAAAAAACAGGATTGCAAAAGAGAGAGCGAGCAGGAAAAGCCATGCCTTGCTTTCTTTTTCGAACTTTGGGGTTTTTTCTTTTTGCTTCCAAAACGCAAAAACTCCAACTATTGCAACCAGCAGTGCGAAAAGCTCGAAATGCAAGGCATACCTGCTGAAAAATCCAGCAGAAAACAGAAGCAAAAGAACTGAATAGGCAAGCAAGAGCTGGAATAGAGAGTTTTTAAGAATTTCTTTCGAGACCATAGTTAAACAAGGTTCTGAAAACAAATCCTTTTAAGGCTGGGTTCAAAGCATTTTTAGGTAGTTGGAAATGAAGGCTTCAGTAATAGTCGCTGTTTACAACAACGAGGAAATGATTGGAGACTGCATCGAATCCTTGCTCAGGCAGAGCCTCAGCAAGAAAGAATTCGAGATAATAATAGTGGACAATAATTCAACTGACAGGACAAGAGAGATTATACAAAAGCACAAGGTAAAGTACTTGTTTGAAGAAAGGATGGGAAGGGCAAGGGCTTTGAACAAAGGAATAAGGAACGCGAAAGGCGAAATCATCGCTGTTACTGACTCTGACTGCATTGCACACAAGGACTGGCTGGAGAACATAGTGAAAAAATTTGGGAAAAAAAGCGTTGTTTACGCTGGCGGGGAAATACTTGCATACAAGCCAAGGACTCTTGTGGAGAAATATTCAGAAAAAGCAGGCATTCTTTCCGCAAGGACTGTTTTGAAAAAAAACATCTTTTACCCTCCTTTTTTTCAGACAGCAAACGCTGCATTCAGAAAGTCCTTGCTTGATGAAATCGGGCTTTTTGATGAAGCGCTGGTTTCAGGCCATGATGCAGACATTGGCTGGCGCATTCAGTGGAAAGGCCATGGAATTGACTTTGAGCCAAGCGCTGTCATCTATCACAGGAACAGGACAACGATGAAAGGGCTTTTCGAACAGTTCAAGAGATACGGCTTGAGCAGGACTGCGTTGTTCAAAAAGCACAGGAAAATGCTAAAAGCATTCTTTCACATTGATTTCGTGAACATTGGGGGAATATTCTACGCGCTTTTGCAGATAATCCCGAGCCTGATTCTTGGCAGGACAGAGCTTGAAAGGAAAAAGCCAATCCTGGATTTTGTGAAGAGAAGCGCTTTTCTTTACGGAAAGATTCTTGGAAGCATAAAAAATAAAGTTATAGAGTTGTGATTGTAATGAGCCTCAAAAAAGAGATTAAAATACTCTTGCGCCTGCTTTTCAAGAGAGAGTATTCTGCAGAAATAGACCTGATGGAATACAGGATTCCTAACGTTCCAGTGAAAAAAATAATCAATTACTGCCTTATTCAAATAAACCGTTTTTTTGAAATCCCGAAAGTTTTGGGCAAGCCTTACAAGCTCCAGGTTGAGCCAATGAGAGGCTGCAATCTCAAATGCCCTGGCTGCCCTGCAAATAAAAAAAACAGCAGGCAGAGAGCAGGGCCTTTATCGCTTGAGCTGTTCAAGAAATTCATTGACTCGACAGAAGACTGCGCATTGTTCCTCACTCTCTGGAGCTGGGGAGAGCCTTTCCTCAACAAAAACCTGCCTGAAATGATAAGGTATGCAAAAAGCAAGAACATTGCTGTGGTTACTAGCACTAACGCAAACTTGCTATTGAACAAAGAATACAACGAGAGAGTGCTCAAGTCAGGGCTTGACAACTTGATAGTTGCTGTTGACGGAGCAAGCCCTGAAACTTACGGAATTTACAGGAAGGGCGGGGATTTTGCGAGAGTGGTGAAAGGAATCAGGCTTTTAGTCAGCCAGAAGAAAAAACTCGGGCTTGAAAAGCCAGCAATAAATTTGAGGATGGTCGTGACAAGCTATAACGAGCACGAGATAAAAGAAATCAGGCAACTGGCAGGAAAGCTTGGAGTGGACGCGCTTACGCTAAAATCAGTTAATCCGTCGCTTGACAGCGAAACAGTGAACTTGAGCCTGATTCCGAAAAACAAGAAATACCACAGGTACGAGTTTTCGGAAGAAACAGGCGCCATCAAAAAGCAGGAAAGGTTCAAATGCACGTTTCCCTGGGCGCAGACGACAATGTTCAGCGATGGAACGATAGCTGCCTGCGAGGCAGACGTCAACGCGTCAGTGAAGTTCGGAAACCTCTTGAAGGAAAGTTTTGGCAGCATCTGGTTTGGCAGGAAGGCAGAAAACTTCAGGAAGCAGTTCGTGAAGAAAAAAGAGGCTTTTCGGTTTTGCGAAAAATGCTCTTACAGGAACATGATAATAGGAAGCTGCACTGTCGAGAAAGTTGAAATTTGAAAGAAGCTAGGCTCTTTTTTTGAAAGCCTGCTTTTCCAGAATTTCAAAAACCAAAAAATTCTTGTACTCCGCGGACTTTTTCAGCTCAAGGTCAAACTCGCCTTTAAGGTAGCTGAACAAGTCCTTATGCTCCTGGCTGTCGTACAGGTAATAGACAAAATAAGCCTTAATTCCTTTCTCGTGAAGCCATTCCACGATCTCTTTAGAAGTATTATTGGCATCCAAGGTGTCAATCGTGGAAATGTTTATCGTGTTTTTCCTTTCAGGATAGACAAGCTTGTCTGTATTGTTTGACANNTTTTCAGGCTGTTTTGCACGTCATCGATTCCATACCTTGGGTGATTGTAGGAAATGTCTAGCTGTACTGTAAGAACCAATGCCAAGAGCAGGAAAGCCAAAAAACATTTGGCGATTGGCTGCCTGAACATTCCAGCGGCTTTTTTTGCAAGGCTTGCAAAGCACACTGCAAAAAAAGCAAAAACAGGCACCATGTACCTCAAGAAGGAAGAATTCAAGGTTTCCTCAAAAACCCCTACTGATTCCCTGTTGCCGTAAAAAGCAAGGATTATGAAAAAAACAATTAAAACAAGGAAAAAGAATTTTTTGTTTTCTTTAAAGAACAGCAAGAGACCAATGACAGAAAAAACCGCTAACGGAAAGGCAAAAGAGCTTTGGAAAAAATAAACAAAATGCCTTGCAATCATTCCAAAAAGTTCCAAAGGCCCTAATTCATTAAAGCGGAAAAGATACCTTGCGACGATTTCAATAGGCTGCTTAGGGCCATTACTGCCCTGAGCAATGCAGGGATTGCTGTCTGAAAACCAGTAAGGAGTGAAAAA
>DUFJ01000050.1 GCA_013331925.1 Candidatus Iainarchaeum sp. | reverse complement strand
GAAGAAAGGCAATAGCCAGTATGCTTCTATAAACTTTGGGAAAAGGAGGTAAAGCACTGGCCAGCCCAAAGCAAGCAAGGCTATTGAAAGCAGGATTGAAACAACCAGCGCCAGCTTTACGTTAAGCGAGGCATAATTCCCAATCACTTTCAAATCACTGGATTTTTCTAGCGAGTAAGGCAACAAAACATCCCTTAGGCTGTTTATTGGAGTTGCGATTGCAATAGAAGCAAGCTTTTGCGCCATATAATACAGGCCAAGCTGGAAGTTTCCAACAAACAATCCAATCAAAACAGTCAATGCCTGGCCCTCCCAGCCTCTAACAAGGCTGAAAGGCGCAAAAGTTATGAGATAACGCTTCAGGTCTTTCCTGTCTATTGGCTTTTTTGAAAAAACAAGCTTTTTTGAGAGAAAAGCAAACAATGCAACAGCTATGATAAGCGATGCAATCTTGGCATAGATTACTCCATAAACGTCAAGGTTGAGGAACAAGACTGCAACAACTGCAAAAGCAAGGTTGAGAATGCTTTCTGCCCCAACAACCTTTAAGACAGAGCCAAAACGTTTGAAGCCTTGAAAAAGCGCTGTGAAAAGAGTGAATGAAGGGGCTAGAAGAATTAGGATTGAGGTTAGTTGAAAGAGAGAAACTCCAGATTTTCCCAAAAAAGCAAGGATTGGAATTGCAGAAATCAACAATGCTAAAAAAGTGAGGAAAGACAGGCCTAAAATCCCATAAAGCAAAAGCTTGAACAGCCTTTTTGGCTTGCCTTTGGGAAAATAGTTTGAGACCGTGCCTATTAAGAAATTAAAGCCCAACGCGCCAGCAAGGCCTGTCACGAATGAAATAAAGTAGGTTATGGCGCCGTATTTTTCAGGCCCAAGATAGTTCGCAATTAGAAAGGTGTAAAGAAAGCTGACAACTAAGGTGAGGACTTTGTTAGAGTAAGAGAAAAGGACGTTTTTTGCAAAACCTTTGGATGTTCTCTCGGTCATTCAAAACAGCTTCAATCTTTTATAGCGCTGAAGAAAAGGTAAGGCAGGTGTTTTTTTGGAAAGAACGCGTCAAGCATTTGAAAGGCATAATGGCTAGGGTAGTAAAACCATTTGCTGTGCGCTTTCAAGCCTGAAAAACCGCGTTTTTCAATCTCTCTCTTCAACTCGTGAAAGTCAAATTCCTTGAAATGCACTGTGTCTATCACATCATGGGTTTCCTGGTATTTTTCAGACTTCCTGAAAACAGAATGGTTTGGCGTTTCCACTATTAGAGAGCCGCCTTTTTTCAAAACCCTGTGCATTTCACCCAATGCATTCCCCCAGCCTGGAATGTGCTCTATGCTTCCGAAGCTCAAAACAAGGTCGAAAAACCCTGAAGGATACGGGAATTTTTTGCTAGCGTCATGGAATTTAACGCCAAGACCTTTGCGCTTGCATTCCCTGGTTTCATACCTGCTTGCAACAGTGCCGTAGCATTCGAAGCCAAACTCNNCTTCATACCTGCTTGCTACTGTTCCGTAGCATTCAAAACCAAACTCTCTCAAGGCTCCAAGCAGTTCTCCAAAGCCGCAGCCAACATCCAATACTTTTCCTTTCCTGTACTGGTTAACCACAAAATTAACATACCCAATGTCCAAAGGCCTTTGCATTTTAGGCCAGACCTTCTTGTAAACTGCCTCAATGTCATAATTCAATGTTTTCACCTCGAAATTTCAGGATTTTCCTTTAAGCATTTTTTTCAAAACCTTAGGACCGTATTTTAGAATGTGCGATGGGGTTCTTAAAACTCGCAGGATTGTCTGCAGGTTTAGCAGTTCTTTCAGGCTTCCAACCTCTAAGGAAGCGCGGTTGTTTTCCGTAGCAAATCTTGACATTTCATCGTACAATTCAAGCAAGCGCGGTATTGGAATAGCATCAGCTATCAAAAGGTTGTTTTCTGCGGTGCTCATCTGGAATTTTTTCCAGTCAATGTTTTTCTCGTCAACAATTCCGCGCTTGACAGCAAGCTCCCAATAGTCAGAGCCTGGAAAAGGAGTTGCAAGATGAGGGTGAACGAAATCCATCTTGTGCTTTTTCATGAACTCGAAAGTTTCCAGGATTTCAGCCTCTGTCTCCTCAGGGTTTCCAACAACAAAGTTTCCCAAAACCCTCAAGCCATGCTTTTTGCAAAGCTCAATCGCCCTGGCATTTTGTTCAACAGTCACGTTGCCGTCTTTTATTTCGGAAAGCACTCTCTGGCATCCGCTTTCAAACCCAAACTCTACCTGCACGCAGCCTGCTTTTTTTATCGCCTCCAAGGTTTCCTCATCCACAAGGTTTGCGCGCATCTGGCAGCTCCAGGAAATTTTTTGGTTCAGCCCTTTTTCAACAAGCATGCTGCTGATTTTTTTCAGCCTTTCCTTATTCACTACTAAAGTGTCGTCAACAAAGTACAACGCAGTAACTCCATAATCTCTCACCAAGTGCTCTATTTCCTTAACTACATATTCTGCGCTGAAAAACCTCACCCTCCTTTTCCACATCATCTTGCTGGCGCAAAACTTGCAGTCGTAAGGGCAGCCTCTAGAACTCATGATTTGCGTGGTTTTCTTCAACAAGCCCCTGATCACAGCCCTTGGCTGGATGTAAAACTCTTTCATTGGAAACAAATCCCTTGCAGGAAACGGGATTTCGTCAAGGTTTTCAATGAAAAGGCAGGAAGATGTTTGAATTATCCTGCCGGATTTGGAGCGGAAGGCAATGCCTTTGATTTTTTTCAAGTCCTCCTCGGTAAAGGATTTTTTCCTTTCAAGAAGGTTTAACAATTCAAGGAATGTTTTCTCTCCCTCTCCAGCAATCACAATGCCTATTTCGGGATTCTGCTCTAAAACAAGTCTTGGAAGAGAGGTGGCGTGAATTCCGCCAATCACTATCGGGATTTTTTCCCCGAAAACTTCCTTTGCTTCTTTGATGGCTTGCTTGGCTTCCGGAAAGTTTGGAGTGCTTGAGGTCAAGCCAATCAATCCAGGCTTCAAATGCTTGAAGTCTTTGATTTTCTGGCCTGAATTCTCGTCAATCACGGAAGGCCTGTGGTTTCCATACTTCCTAGCGTAAGAAGCAAGGTATGCAAGGCCTAAAGGAAACTGGAGGTTTTGGTTAAAGCCCGGATTTATGAGCAAGAATTCCATCTTATCGCACTTTCCTGAAATAGTTTAGAGAGTTTAATTCTTTAAAAATAGCCTTTGAAACAGCCTTTGCGGAAAAAACTCTTTCATAAAGGATTGCGGAATTTTTCTCCAAACGCTTTATAAGCGAGGGAGCATTTTTCAGTTTTAGGATTGCTTTTGCCAGCGCTTGCGGGCTGTTTTTTTCCACAAGCAATACATGCTTTGAGTTTGAAAGCAGTTTCCTGACTGCCTTTGAATCACTGGTAATTAAGGCTTTTCCGCAAGCCAGTGGTTCTACAACCTTTAACGGAATCACTCTTTCAAGCTTTGGCGTGCTCCCGAAAACTCCTAGGCAGGCGTCAGCCAGGAATACCCTTTCCGAAAGCTCTTTCAGGCTGCAGGTTGGAAGAAAGCTCATGCTTTTGAAGCCTGAATATTTTTCCCTTTGCAGCCTGTAGTATTTGCTGTCTCCAACAAACTCAAACATTATCCCCTTGTGTTCTGAAAGAAGTTCTGCTGCCTGGCAGATTGTTTCAAAGCCGTGAAAAGGAGTCGAGATTCCATAATACAAAACGGTAAATCCTTTTCTTTTGCGCTTGGCTTTTTTCAAAAAAGCGCGCTTTTTTTCCAGTGAGAAAAAATCCTCGTTAGCGCCTACAAAAAACCAAGAGACTTTTGATTTTTCCATCTTAAAAGTTTTGGAAAAGAATTCAGCATGCTGTGGAGTGTCCAGGAAAACCTTGTCAGCGCATTTCGCGCCAAGCCAGTCAATGAAAAAATGCCACCTCGCTATCATAGAGCCTGGCTCTATGTTGCCGTATTCGATTTCAGAATCCATTTGCGAGACAAACTTGTCAAAAACCAAAGGCTTGCGCTTTAGCCAGCAAACAGCCCTTGCTGTAAAAACATCCAAATGTCCGGGGTATAGAACAAACAACACGTCAAAGTCTTCCTTTAAAGCCTGGAAAAAAAGCAAGATGCTGCGCTGTAGGAATGGCTTTCTGGAATTCAACACCTCAACTTTTGCGAAAGATTTAACGCCTTGGATAATGCCCCAGTTCCTGTCATAAGCTGGGTTAAAGCTGCCGTAGAAGCAAACCTTCATTGAATCACAAGCACTTTTAAAAAAACAAACGCTTCAAGTGTTAAAAATAGGCTTCGAGAGTTAATAAAGGTGTTTTGGTACATTATGCGATTGAGCGAGTTTATTGCAAAATTGCCCTTCGGAAAAAAAGTCACTGTATTCTACCCTTACTATAGAGAGGCCAAGTTTTTTGAAAGCATTAAAGGATTTCCGAAAGACAAGGCAACGCTTGCTGCCGCAATAAGAAAGGCAGCGCATTCATTGGACAAGGATTTGAACGCTTTTGAACAGTTCAGGCTTTCAGGCTCTGAAGCTTACCTGGAGGGAATGCTGCAGGAATGGCATAAGAGCAATTACGCAAAGGATGAAACAATAACATGGGCAGAGCAGGTTTTGAAAAAGCACAAGGCTGAAAGAGCAAGGAAAAAGGTGGAATGATTGGAGCTTCAAGAAGCAATCAGAGAAAGAAGAAGCGTTCGCAAGTGGCTTGAAAAAAAAATTCCTGAAAAAACAATCAATCAATTGATAGACGCAGCCTCCTGGGCGCCAAGCTCTTGCAACAGGCAGGCAGTAAAAATTCTTGCAGTGCAGGAAAAAGAAGGACGGGAATTCCTAGGCAGGATTACTAACGGAGGCGTGGGTTTTGCGCATAAGGCTCCATTGCTCTTGCTTTTCATGGCAGACTCTAGAGTTTACTCGCTTCCTGTTGAAAGGCACACTCCACATTTGGATTGCGCTGCAGCAATCCAAAACTTGCTTTTGAAGGCGCACGAGCTTGGCTTGGGGGCTGTATGGCTTAACTGGTGCCTAAACCAAAAAAGCGAGGCAGAAACCTACAAGCGCTTCAAGATTCCAGCATATTTTACAATCTGCTCTCTAGTGGCAGCAGGCTATCCTGCGATAAAGGCTGAAGACATTCCTAGAAAGCCATTAGAACAGTTTTTCGTGAGGGAAAAATTCTGAAACTCAAGCCCTGACTTGGCAGATTGTCTTTTTTTCCATTCTTAAAGAATTGACGCTCTTGAAGGTTTTTTCCAAAAGCTTCAGATGGCTTGGGGTGGAAGCGTTAAAGCCATGGCACCACATGTGAAATAGCGCGTTTTGTGAATTGGCAAGGCGCAAGAGTAATGGAAGCTTGAAGAATTCCGAAAACTTTGCAGTATAGAAAAAATACGCTCTTGGAACTTCTATCAAGCCTTTTGCGCGCTTGGCTTTCGGAAACCCAAGCCCGAAAGTCTTGAAGTCAATGAGAAAATTTTTCGGCCTTGGGTTTGACGCGTAATGGGAAAAGCCGTGCTTTTCCAAAAGATTCAAATGGCTTATCTCATTCCTTGGGAAAACAAAAGTCTTTGGCTTTATCCCCAAAGGCTTCATTGCCCTCAGGCTTTCGCGCAGTTCAAAATCTGCAACTTTTTCAGAGCAGTGAGAAAACGGGATATGAGAGAAAGAATGGCAGGCAATCTCATGCAGTCCTTCAGCCAGTATTTTTTCCACCAAGTCTGGAGCGTACCATTCTGGGTTTTTCTTCCAGCTGGATTTTGGGTCTTTTTCAAACCAGGGCTTTGGATACCATGGCACTTTAGGCTCTTCAGGAATTTTGTGGCCTTTGCAGGATTTCAAAAACAAGTGCCCGAGAATGGCAAAGGTTAAAGGGATTTCATGCTTTCCTGCAAGCTCCAGGATTTTTGGAATGACCTCTCTCTCCTGAAGCACTGGAGGCTTTGACCTTGCGACAAAATGCTCTATTCCAACAGCNNAATCACTGCTAGAGAAAGGGTTTTGGGATTTTAAATCACTAGGCTTTGGAGGCCGCTTTTGCGCGCGGAGGTTTTTCGCAAACAGGAAAACCTTAATCCTTCCAAGAGCCCAGAAAAAGTCATCCAATGATTTGATTTCCTTCAAAAACAACAGGAAACGCTTTGGAGTCATTATGTGCTTTCTCCTGAAATAATCAATGACCTGCACTGCTTCCTCGAAAGCTTTTTCCCTGTCCTTTTTTGGAAACTCAGGGGTTTCAAAAATCACGCCACTGTTCAATTGCTTGAATGCTGAAAAATCAAAGCCGTCAGTCTCATGCAGTAAAGTTCCGTGCTTTAGCGCGTAATCCCACAAGCGAGTGCCTGGGAGAACGTTGGCATGGTTAAAGCCAACCTCGTCCAAAGGCAAAGACCTGGCGAAAGCAATTGTTTCCCTGGCTGCTTCAAGCGTTTCCCCGCTCAATCCTATGATGAAATGCGCGCCGACTGTTGGAATGCCTGCTTTTTTTGCAAGCTTTACTGCATTGCGCACCATTTCTAAAGTAATTCCTTTTCCCAGATTCTTCAGAACGCGTTCAGAACCGGAATCTACGCCAAACCATAAAACCTCCAGGCCTGCTTTTTTCAAAAGCTGGAAAAGTTCAAAATCAACAGTCCTTACGTGAAAACCGTTAACTGAAACAAGCCTTATTTTCAATCCCACATTAATTATAGCGCGCGCAATTGCCTTTGAGCGTTCAAGGTCAAAGTTGAAAATGTCGTCAGCAAATACTATAGTCCTGCCTGCTTTTTCAAATTCTTGAGGAAATTCCTGAATTATCCACTTGATTTCTTCAAGGACGCTTTTCGGAGAGCGCGCCCTGAAAATATTTCCGTGCACTGGCTTGAAGCAGAATTCGCAATTGTAAGGGCATCCTCTAGAAGTCATTATGGAGAAAGCGCCATGGTATGTTGGAAAATCCAATAGGCCAAAGTCAGGGAATGGAAGCGAGTTCAAGTCTTGGATTAAAGGGTTTTTTTCATTCTCTACTATCTTGGCATTCTTGCGCCAAACCACTCCGGGAATTCCTTCAAATCCTTTCTTTGCAGCAGCTGCTTTTGCAACCTTTCCTATAACAAGCTCTCCCTCGCCAATGACCGCTGCATCGATAAATGGATATCTTTCCAAAACCTGCTTTCCAAAAATACTTGGTGCAGGGCCTCCAACGACTATGGTACAGCCTTTTTCCTTGGCAATTTTTGCAAGTTCGAAAGCGTTTTTCCAGACAGGCGTTGTTGAAGTCACCAAAACCAGGGGCTTTTCTGAAAGCTGCTGCAGAAAAAACTCGCGGCTTCTCTTGAAAGAGCCTGCAGACTCGTTTATAGAGCAGAGCGTAATGTCTTGAAAGCCTGCTTTCTTCAGGCAAGCGCTCAAGTACAAGAGGCCTAATGGGGGAATTCCAGTGCCTACTGGTTCTAGCAATACAATCTTCATGTTTACAGAAAACAGGAAAGAAACTAATAAAAAAGCAAAACTTTCAGGATTGTCCTAAAAAAAGCCAGCAAAAAACAAGAGAAAGCGTTTTTTAAGAAAATCCACAAATAGAATAATACATGAGACAAAAAGACAGCCTTTTACAGTCATTGAGCAACCTTGACGCCTGGCTTGATTCCTGGAAGGACAAAAATTCAGGAATCCACGGCTTTGTAGTACACCATCACCTTGACGCTTTAGAATTCATACAGCCGGACTCTTGGACGCAAAGCGCTGCGGTTTTGGCGCACTTGAAAATTTTTGAAAAAGGCAGTGAGAAAAAATTCTTGCAAAAGGCAGTGAAAGAGGCTGGATACCTTGCAAAAAACTATGATTGGAAAAACCACTATTTCCAGAATTCAAACTTTGAGCAAAAAAGCAAGAATGCGGAAATAAAAGCAAGCCTGATACACAACGCCTATCCTGCAATCGCACTCTTGAAGACAGCGCTAGCGTTGGAGAAAGGAAAACAGGCAGCAAGATTCCACAAGGCTGCAAAAGACTGCTGCGAAAACTACATTATTGCAAAATGCTGGAACGAGCGGAAGAAAGCCTTCACTAGAGGCATTGCGGAAAAAAACCCAGAATTTGTCCTGAACATGGCAGCCAATGCGGTAAGCGCACTTTTGCTTTTGGACAAGATTGAAGAAAAAGACGAGAATTTGGAAAAATACTGCAAGCCTTGCATAATGCAGATTTTGAGGCTGCAAAAAAATGACGGCGCTTTTCCATACTCTGACCGTTCAAGGCTTGAAATAAGCCTTTACCAAAGCCTTACAATGCAGGGATTGCTGGAATATTACAATAAGACAAAAGATAAGAGAGTGGAAAAAGCCTTGGAAAAAGCAAAAGCATGGCTTGAGAAAATGCTGGACACTGAAACAATGCTGTTCTACCACCGCATGGAGAAAGGAAGGGCTTTCAAATACCCTGAATTTTTTGCAGGCTCTTTAGTGATAGCGCAGCAAGTAAAAGAAGTTGAGGGAATTACCCAAGGCCTTAGGCATTCTGGAATAATCGCAAGAGAGATTGCAAAAAGCCAGTATTCAACAGGCGCTTTCCCAAGTTTTCATGGCTTTAGTGATGTGTTCATGCCACTATTCTATCCTGCAGAGCCTGGAGTGAAAAAATGGAGAGATGTGATTCCAGTGCCAGGATGGAACGCACTAGCACTAAATGCGCTAGCAAATTTTATCCCGGAAAACTCAAAAATTCCAAAGGCTAAAATCAAGTTTCCTGGAGTTTACAAGAGCGCAGAATATACTGTGATAGAAGGCAAAAAAGAAGTGGTTTTCAAGGGAAAGAACGGAAAGATTGCTGCAAAGTGGAGAAAGAGCGCTGACTATTGTGAATTCTGCACAGTACCTTTAAGGACTGGCTCTGGGGAAAGGAAAAAACATGCCATAGAAGCGCTGAAGAGAAAAAGCATTGGAGAAAGGGCAGTGTCTAAAATAATTTCCGCTTTTTTGCAGCACTAGCGTGCAATGCTTTTGTATAAGGAAGCGTACTTTTTTGCAATGACTTCCCACGGGAATTCTTTCAAGGCATGCCTTGCAGCCTGCTTTGACATTTTTTCACGCAGCTTGCTGTCAGAGAGCAGGAGCTCGAGCTTTTCAGCAATTGCCTCGGGATTCTTTTTTGGAACTATAAAGCCTGTTTTTCCGTCAAGAGTAATGCCTTGATTGCCTATGATGTCTGAAACAAT
>DUFJ01000076.1 GCA_013331925.1 Candidatus Iainarchaeum sp. | reverse complement strand
AAAGCTCAAGAGCTTTTCCTCATCCTCGTAACTGTCTGCTTTTACCTTAATGGTTAGTTGCGTATTTGCCGGCACTCCGATAAAGCTATAGCTTCCGTCCTCGTTCAAAATTCCATCCAAAGTCCTGCCTTCAAACTCTGCAGTCACTTTTGCATTCCTTACTAAGTCCCCGGTTTCAGAATCAAAAAGCCTTACTTTTGCAGTTATTATTTCAATATCTCTTGCAAGCTCCATGAACGCCCTGTTTTCTGTACCGCTCAAGGTGAGCTCTTGCTCTGTGCTTTCAAACCCTTCCTTTTCAGCTTTGAGCGATAGCCTGCTTCCTATCGCAAATCCTTTCAGCTCTATTTTTTGCGCGCTGTCTGTTGGCTGTGCGTAAATGGATTTTCCGTCAGCAACACTAGTGATTGAGAACCCGACCTCGTTCAGGACGCTTCCTGCATCATCCTTGAAGCTTGCTGTTAAGAAAACGCTTGCTGGGGCTGAAAAAAACAATAGCCAAACTCCCATTGCAAGAAAAACCAAAAGCCCGAGAGTGAATGGAAATACTGGAATTCCTTTTTTTTCAAGAAAATCCACGTAATTGTATACCGGAATTCCGCGGTTTTCGAAAAAATCCATTATGCTGAAAAAGCCGTTCTCAAGCTTTGCATAAGCCTTTGAAAACAAGTTTCCGATTCCCATTTCAGACGCACCAGTTCACTTAAAGCTACGGGTAATAATCTCAGTAAGTTAAATTAAAGCAATCAGTGATATTTAAAGCTTCTTAAATATCCTGAAAAATCCAAAACTGCCTCTATGCCCGCGGCATTTATTTTTTTGAAATTATTGGAATGACTATTTTTTCCAGCTGGATTTTTGGCTTTATTTCCTTGCCTTTTCTCTCAAGCCTTACGAAGCCTTTTTGCTCGAGCAGGTGCAAATCCCTGCTCACTGCCTCTCTTGGCCTCTTCAGTTTTTTTGCAATCTTGTTAATTGATGCGCCTTTCTCTTCGCTCAAGGCCTTCATTAGCCTTAGCCTTTCGCTGCTCACTATTGCGGAAATCATCGAAAGCGACTTGACATAGATCACTTTCCTTGCCTGCCTGCCCCACTTTTCAGGCCTGTCAAACCAGTCTCCGATCTCTTTCGCAGCGTTCCTTCCAACCCTTATCTCTATCTCCCTCATTTTTTCCCTTCCCTAATCTTCCTTGAGTATTTTCTTTTCATTGCCTCAAACTCGCTTGCTGTTTCATTGATTATTCTTTCAACAAGCTTTCCGTCGATCTTTCCAAAAATTCTTTCCTTGCCTCCTTTTGGTTCAAAAAGCAAGTCCTTGTGCAGGAATCCGTGGCTCATGTCAAACCTTACTATCTGGTGTTCTCTCCCTTCAATGTTCGTTATCCCGATTATTGCCAAGGATGTTATTTTCTTTTTCACCCTCCTTGCCTTCAAAACTATCCTGTCATTTTCTGAAATGGCAACAACTCTTTCAAAGGTTTTCTCAACACCTTCTTGCCCATTGTCATGTAACATTTGAAATCACTTGTTTTTAAAAAGCTTGCGCTTTTTAAGCCAATTTGTTGAGAAACAGCTTTTTAATCTTCCCTTGTTTTCGTCAATCGTCCTTTTGCCGCTTTCCTGAACCACAAATAGTAAAAGCCAGCAATCACTATCAGGAGGCTCAGGCGGAAGAACAAGTCGTGAGTTAGCTCAGCAAATTCCAGGTCAGTGTTCAGTATTTGCATTATTGAGGCAAAAATCCTCAACTGGTTGAACGCCATTCCAAAGGCGATTGCTGCAATCGCTCCAAAAATCCTTTTCCTCCATTCTATCCCAATGCTTGCAATTATTGCAGCAGCAAGCAAGGCCGTCTCAAGCAATCCAGTGCAAAGTTCTGAAATAAGTATTTGCTTTCCTTCAACATTCAAAACCACTGGCTCTGCGTTGAAATCAACGCTTGTTTTTGAAGGAGTGAAAGAATTCAGAATTTTTTCCGCGCCTGCTGCTGTAAATCCTTCAATTCCATTCCATCCGAAAACAGCAATCGCTCCGTAATACAATACTGCAAAGGCAAGCAGCCAGGCTGCAAGAAACTTCAAGCCTTTCAAGGCTTCCTTCTTTCCGTTGCTTCCAAACTTTTGCTTTTTTGATTTGCTCATGCGACTTGAGGATTGAGGGCTAAACTTTTATATATTAGTGCGAGCTTGTTTTATCTATGGGAGAGCTGGTTCAAGGCTTCAGGCAGGTTTTCACCCTGTTCCTTAACCTGAAATTCCTTGTTTTCGTCCTGGTGCTGCTTGCTGTTGATGCAATAGTCGGCTTTTTAGGCTCTGCATTGCTTTTTGGAATTGCTGTTTTTGCCTTCGGGCTTTCAATGGATTTTTCCCTCCAAACAATTTTATTGTTCAGCATTGCTGCAGCAATAGTTGCTCTTGCGGTTCTTGCGGTAAGCATTTTGATTTCCGGAATTGGCTTGAACATTGCGAAAAGCCTTCTTGAGGGAAGAAAGTTTTCTCTAGGGGAAGGCTTTAGGAAAGCAAGGCCGCGCTTTTTTCCTGCCTTCAAGCAGCAGTTGATTGTCGGAGTTGCAGTAATCGCTTTTCTGCTCATAATCTTTTCCCCAATCCTTCTTGCCTTTCTTTCAAGCCTGCAGTCTGTTGAAATGCAGGAGACTTTGGGTTTTATTCTTTCAAACCCTGAAACAGCGACAGCGCAAAGCGCTGCATACGAGCTGCTTTCCGGACTGCTGTTTTCAAATGCCTTGTACTTTGCGCTTGCCATAATCCTGGCTGTTTTGGTTTTTCTCGCGCTTCTGCCTTTTTTCGCTCTCCTGAAGCAGGTTGTTTTCTTCCAGGAAATTTCAGCGATTAAGTCGATAAAAATTTCCGCAAGGCTTGCCTTCAGGAATTTTTTCAAAAACTACGCTTTCATAATACTTGTCCTTGTTCCTGTCTCGATAATTGCTTTTTTGGTAGGCATTTTCTCTGACTTTATAGTTTTGCTTGACTCTTCAAGCCTTTCCTTGCTTGCCCTGTCCACCCTGATTTTGATAATCCTTCAAGTTTGGGTTCTTGCTGTCTCTTTGCTGTTTAATGTAAAGCTCTACGAGCTTAATTTTCTAGGCAGGAGCGCCGGCTTGGAAGGCAAGCTGAAAAAAATGCAGCTGAAAAAAGCCAGGCGCTAGGCTTTTGGCTTTGGTTAAAGAAAATCCTTTTTAATAACAAACCCCTGTTTATTTTCGGGCATTAGAGGCGATGGTTAATTGAAAATTAACGGTTTTGAGGTTGGCGAATACTTTGTAAAAGAGGTTTCTGGAAAGCGGAACCTTGTGTTTGACTGCAAGGACTGCATTTACGGAGCTTCAATCTCTGATGATTCAAGATGCCGCTTTCACGTACTGCACGCTTTGCAGGAATTAGAGGCAGACCTAATAGTTTTTTCAGAAGTGTACGAGAGAGTCTATACTGAAAAGCAGGCTGGAATGCTTTCTGAAATCTCCCGCCTGCTAAGGAAGTTTGAGGCAGAAAGCGTCTGGAGCTACAAGAATTTAGGCATTGCCGAGATGGAGAAAAACTTTGGTGAAAGGCATGATGCCTTGGTTGCGATAACCCATGACAATCTTGCCTATGACCCCATAGGAGCATACCTTGCGTGCCTGCAGGAGTTGAAAAGAGTCGCTGATGCGGTAAAATCCGCAAGCGACGAGGCTTCAAAAAAAGACCTGATGGTTTACTTCAAAACCTTGGGCTATGTGAAGGAAGAGTTTGAGAAGTCAGCGCTTGTTTCAGAATCAAAAAAAATCCTCATGCGCTTGAAGGAAATGCCTGAAGGCTCGCAATTTTACAGGATGTTTTTTGAAGCGCAGATAAAGCCTGCATTCATTGGCTCAAGGCTTGCTTTTGAAGAGATGGAACAGCTGGAGCTTTTGGCAGATTACGTTGTCTCAAAAAGCTCTGTGCAAATCTTCAAGCATCCTCACAAGCCGCAAAAGCTCTACTTCATAAACCCTCCTGAATACTCGCTTCCTCCTGAAAAATACTTCGTGCTTTCAAAAACCAGAGAGCTTGTTGCAGCCTACAAGCCTGGAAGGATTACAATTTCCGCAATCGCAAAGTCAAGGAAGTATTTTGAAAGAGTTTACGAAAGCACCATAATAGACTTGGCAAAGCAGAACAATATCTTGCTAACTGCAGACGAAAGCTCCGAGCTTGCTGAAATTGTCGCAAGATATACCGTAGGTTATGGAATTTTAGAAATCCTCCTATCAGACAGGCACATTACTGACATTTTCCTTGATGCGCCAATAGGCAGCAAGCCAATCTATATAGTGCATTCTGAATTCGGCCAGTGCCAGACAAACGTGTATTACACAGAGGATGAAGCCGGGGCTTTGATTTCAAAATTGCGCGCAATGTCAGGCAGGCCTTTTGACGAAAGCCATCCTGTGCTTGATTTTGACTTGGAGGAATTAGAAACAAGGGTTGCTGTAATAGGCCCTCCGTTATCTCCTGACGGCATTGCTTTTGCATTCCGCCTGCACAAGACAACTCCTTGGACTTTGCCTCAATTCATAGACAACAAAATGATTACTCCTTTAGGCGCTGGATTGCTTTCTTTTTTTGTGGACACTCAAGCCACGATGCTCATTACAGGAAGCCGGGGCTCTGGAAAGACAAGCTTTATCCAGGCGTTAATGCTTGAAATTCCGCAAAACACTCGAGTGATCGTTCAGGAAGACACTAGCGAGATCCCCGTGCCTTACATGAAAGAGATCGGCTTTAACATCCAGCGCTTAAAGACTCGAAGCCCAATTTCTGTTTCAAAAACAGAGACAGAGGTAGCGCCTGAAGAAGCCTTGAGAACTGCCTTGCGCTTGGGAGACAGTGCATTCATTATTGGCGAAGTCCGCTCTTTAGAGGCAAAAGTCCTTTACGAAGCAATGCGAATCGGCGCTGCAGGAAACATCGTGATGGGAACGATTCACGGGGATTCAGCATACAGCGTTTGGGACAGGGTAGTGAATGATTTGCAGGTTCCAAACACCTCCTTCAAGGCAACTGATATTGTTACTGTTGCAAGGCCTATAAGGTTTTCTGGCTCTTTGGAGAGAGTGAGGAGAATGGTGCAAATTACAGAGGTAAAAAAGCACTGGATTACAGACCCGGAAAGAGAAGGAGGCCTGCTGGACTTGATGCTTTATGACGCTAAAAAAGACACTTTGGAACTTTTAGAAGATAATTTGAAAGAGAGCGACTTGTTCTCTAAAATCTCAAAGCTTTCAGGCCTGACGATGCAGGAAATGTGGCGCAGCATTAAAATGAACGCTTCAGCAAAGTAATTCATGGTAAAATTGAAGAGAGACCAAAACCTTCCGGAGCTCTTAGAGGCAGAGAATACCGTAATAGCAAACAACAAGCTCCTGCTTTTGAAGCAGGACCAGATAGAACAGTTCGGCTCTGTGGATTATGACGCTGTCTTGGGAGAGTGGAAGAACTGGACCAGGGAAGTTTTCGCAAAAAGGATTGCCGGAAGGAAGAAATAGGTTCGCGGCCTTTCTCCCCACTTGAAGGATTGGGTATTTAGAGCCCTAAAAACAAAAAGATTATAAATCCAATTTCCTTTATTTATTCAATGAAAATAATAAAAGAAAAATCTAGAGAGTATAAAGGAAATTCTTATTTTAAATACAAAGTCAATATACCTGAAGGCGCTTTAAGAAGGGCCAATTTAAATGAAGGAGATGAATTACAAATAAATTCCGAGCCTGG
>DUFJ01000023.1 GCA_013331925.1 Candidatus Iainarchaeum sp. | reverse complement strand
CGTGCACCCAAACTTTAAGCTTGCGTTAAAGACATTGTTGGCTGAATCAAACACGACTGATTGTGGCTCAACTGTCAGCCCGGCTTCAAACTGCAATGAGCCTGGAAGGTTTATTGAAATAGGCTGCTGAGTCTGTTGCCTTGCCAGGTCACTGTAATTGACACTTCCGCCTGCGCTTGAGTTATTTATAAAGTCAAAGTTGAACGAGAGATTGCTTACTTTAAGTGTTCTTTCTTGATTTCTAAGCTGGCCATTAAAGTCAGTCGAGTAATCTCTTGTAAATGAGATATAGTCCGATTGGTAGCTATTGTTCAGCGTAGCTAGGTTGCTGGTCGGGCATGATTGGGCGTTAATGGAGAATTGTTCGGGAATATTTGTTATGCTTGTTACTGTCTCGTTAATGATTGAGCCGTTTACTGGCAATCCATAGCCATCGCCAAAATATATAAGGTCTNNTCATCATTCCCGGAATCTCAAAATATATGTGACTTGGGATTTCCCTGTCTGTCCAGAGAACGCTGAAACCATAGGACGAAACCGATAGCCTTTTTCTGTACAGCAGGTCTGGCGCATAACTTTCGCTTTCGCCCCAGCTGTAAAGCTTGTAAATTGTCTTAGAGTTTAATTCTATGGGCATGTTTTGGATATTAGAAGAGTCATATTGCCAAAATCCAAAGGATTTATCAGCTGTAACCCTGAAATTCAGCTTTGCAATGCTGTTTCCAGAGGGTGAAGTGTAAGTGGTTCTTTCCATGTTTTGTACTGGAGTATATTCTGCTATTCCTGTAACTGCACTCCATCCAGGGAAAGCACTGTTGCCGCTTTCGCTAAAAGTAATCTTTGTCATATCCCAGCTTCCTCTATTTCCTGCTTTTTCAACTATTACTTTCTCCAAAATTAACTTTTCAAACTGTTCGCTCGCGTAATAAGTCTGTACTATGTCAAGTGAAAGTTCTAAAGGAATATTTCTGCTATCATAATTATAGTATGAATCCCTTGAGATTATAAGATAAAAATCTTTAATTTCAGGGTTTATAGGGTCAAAATTTGAATCACGTATTGGATCCACCGCAACCATTGTGCTGCGTGCTAGAGAGTTTGGATTCTTAGAATTAAGCCTTAGCCTGAAGCCAGGCACAAGCTTGCCTGCTCCAGTATCAGTTCTTGACATCCTGAAAGTGATTTTAATAAAATTTGGCGGGGAATAGTTTTCAGCATACTGGCCTACATCGAGGTTAAGCTGTGGCGAATGCCACGCGCCAAAAACAATTTTGTTGTTAATGGCCGTATTGCCCGAAGCAGGCATTCCGATAGTCAAGCCTTGCATTCCGGCTTCAAATACTGGATTTTCAAACGGATTAATATCCATTAATTGGCTCCATCCATTTGTATTTGAATCCGAAAAGTCTATTTCTTGCACTGGCTGCCATCTCACGACAGTCCTATCATCCCAGCCGAACTGGACAGGGTTTTCTAAATAAGTTATGCGGCTAATTGGAACAGTTTCGCATTTCATGTTTTTATCCGAAGCAACGCATTTTTGCAGAAGTGTTGGCTTGGGAATAGTCGTTACTGAAGGGGCTATTGTTGGACCTAAAGTTAACTGCTTCTCTTGGAAGTCTGGAGATAGGTTGGCCGGAAGAACTGAAGTGCTGCCTTCAGCCGAATAAGCATTTATGTCAGCCGAATAAGCGTTTACGGCCTGAATTTCAATTCTTTTTCCTTCTTTGTTTTGCTCGAAATTTGCCAAATCAAGGCTTAAGGACACGCTATTGTCTGCTGGATTATTGCTTGTTTCATAATACAAGTTGTAAGTTGCAAGGCCTGGCGTTGGGTAGAAGGCAAGCATGCTTGCTTTTTTAAAGTTCGAATTGTTCAGCCTTAGCCTTAATAGTGGCGGATTATCGCTTGAATTTATTGCAAAAGAAAACTTGTAAAGCTTGCCAGCCTCCAAGCTGAAAAAAGGGCTTGTGAATGCTCCAAACTCGTTGCCGTCACTGCTTTGTGTAGTAAGGCACAAGCCTTCGCAGTTTGTTTGGTCAAAGCTTGGCTCTTTAAAAAACGCTGGCGCGCTAATCCTCTGCCAATCATTCAAATCAACTTTTCCAACAGCTTCAAAATTTTCCGGAATGCTTTCTGTTGTAGCATGGTAAAGCAAGTGGTTTACGTCAAGCTTTGCGGCAGGGTTGAAGTTTATAATGTCAAAAGCCAAGGAACCATTCTGGTCTAAAGGAACTTCATGGTAGATTGAAATAACGCTTCCTGTTTGAGTTTGGGTTATCTGGCCGACATAATAGAGCCGGCTGTCATTCAAGCTTATTCTTGACCTCAAATCATTCAAGGAATCAGCCTCGCTGCTTTGGACGAAAAAACTGGTTTTATAAAAGCCCCGCTCAAAAGAAGCAGACTTTCCCCAGACTCCAAAAGTCTTTGAATCACTGGCAAACAAGAGCGGGTAAGAATTTCCTATGCACTCGTTACCAGCGCTAGAAAACTCAGTAAAACTTATATACGCCCAATTGCCGCAAGTTTTTCTTCCGGAAACAGCCACAAAGCCAGTAACAGGCAATCTTGCCTTTGCTTGCTTTTCAGCCAGGCCAGGAATCATGAAAGGCAAAGTCCTGATGTCCTGGTTGGGCGGAAGCTGCGGAGTTTGAGTGCTTGCTGTCTGAGTGTTTTTGTCTCCAGCGCTTCCTTGCGTTTCCTTGCCTTTTTCAACGCAGCCTGAAACAAAAAGAATTGCTAAAACGGCTAATAATACAATAAGCCTGGCTGTTTTTTTCTGCAATGCCATGTTAGTTTCTTCCTTCAAGTGCTCTTGAATACTTTATATCTTTTGCAAGTTTATAACCTTTTCTACGACCGGCATTCTGGCGCCTCCTTTGGTTTAAAAACTGCTTTAAGGCGTTAGTTTTTGAGGTGGAATTAATGCAGCCTGTTAAAAAATTCAGGGCAGGAAGAGTGGATGTTAGCATTTGGGAAAACTCCAAAGAGCTTGCAGGAGAGCAGAAGGTTTTGGAAAGCATCAGCATCCAGCGCTCCTTCAAGGGCAAGGATGGGGATTGGCAGCATTCCAAGAGCTTTTCAAAATCAGACCTCCCGAACGTTATCCTGGCAACGCAAAAGGCTTTTGAGTACCTGGTTTTGAAGGAGTGAAAAACTTTTCAAGTTAACTGGCATTAAGGAATATTGGCTGCAACTTGGAGGGGATGAAATGAGCTATATTAGAGCAAACTCTAAATACAAATATGTTGAAGGAACTTCAAAAGATTATGTGTTTCCAGCTTCGGATGAAAAAGGAAACAAATACATCGAGGATTATGGGAAACTATCAAAAGAAGGCTTGTGTGAAATCCTTTGCAGAATGATTGATAGGCAGTACGAGCATCAGTTTGAAAAGAAATATTTCATGCAACAGCTTGCCAATAAACTTGGCGTTAATTTAAGAGACGAGCGTTTGGTGGGTTGAAAAGGTTTTGAAGTTTTCTTTCTCGACCGGCATTCCACCCTGCCTTTCTTTTAAAACAAGAATTCCACAATTTTTGCTTATGAGAGTCCAGGAAATGCACTAAAGGTTTTTTTATGGAAAGAATTGAACAACTCGTGCTTTCCGCCAATGGCTTTTCTGCCTTTAATGAAATGCAGGAGAAGGCTTTGCAAAAGCCCTGGCAGACCAAGAATCTAGTGATTAGCTCCCCGACAGCCTCTGGGAAAACCATTATTGCAGAACTAATGGCTTTGCACTCTATTTTTGAAAAAAAGCGCAAAGTTGTTTACACCTGCCCTTTAAGGGCTTTGGCTGCGGAGCACTTTAATGACTGGAAAAGCAAGTATGCTAAAGAGCACAGAATCAGAATGGCTTTAAGCACTGGAGACTTTGACTCTTCCTCTAACTATCTCCAAAATTATGACTTGATTTTTACTACTTTTGAAAAACTCCAGTCTCTTGTAAGGCATAATGCCTCCTGGCTTTCAAGCATTGGATTGCTCATAGTTGATGAGGTTCATGAGATTGATTCTGAAAGAGGTCCAAC
>DUFJ01000053.1 GCA_013331925.1 Candidatus Iainarchaeum sp. | reverse complement strand
CAATGCTGCAGTGATCGACGTTTTACCGTGGTCAACGTGCCCTATCATGCCGATGTTTAACGCTGCCTGCAAGGGCTCTGTATCCTGAGCTTTGGGTTTTTTTTCCTCCCTTGCTTTGGGTTCTGCACTCCTTGCTTTTTTGGGTTTTTTTTCCGCCATGCTTTTTTTCACTCTTTTTTTTACCTTTTTCCCTTTTTTATTTCCTTTGCTGCCCTTGCTGCCTCTTCCGCTGTAAGCTTGTCCACTGCCTCCAGGGATTTTTCTATCATCTCTTCCTTGGCGCTCTTTTTCTCTTCCTTCTTCTCGCCTTCAGCTGCAGCAGTTTTTGGGAAGTATTCTTCAAGGCTCTTGCTTCCCTGCTTTATTACCGCAAGGTTTAGCTGGTGAATGTCTTCAGCCACTGTATTGCCCCTAACATTGACTCTTCTTCTCTGGCCTTTCCTTCCAGGCTTGAACCCAGGGCCTTTTGCGAGATAGACTTTTTTTCTCCCGATTCCTTGAATGTCAAAGCGCATTGGAGTTCCGGTCTTGTCAGAGCCTCCTGTTATTTTTGCCTCATACCCTTCCAATCCAATGCTTGAAAGGCTCACGCTCTCTCCAATCTTTTTGTTCAGGAAAGCGTTCAAGTCTTCAATCTTTTTGCTGTATGCTTTTGCGCTTTTTGGGTCGCTGATTACAAGCTGCATTTTGAATTCCTCCTCGCCAGTTTCCCGGGCGAAAATTCAATGAAATCCTAAAAAAATTAGGAAAATTGCAATAATCTAATAGTGGAGAAAAACCTTTAAAAAGCTGCTTGGCTTTTAATGTTTTTCTGTTTTTGCAAAATGCCTTGTGAGCTCTAGAGTGGTGGCTGCTTCTGAAGATTGGTAGTATTTTGTGATAGCGTCCTTCAAGCGCCTGATGTCAGTGGCTTTTGCGTTGGTTTTTGAAAGTTGCGTATCGGCAAACTGGATCATTTTCAATCTCGCGCCTGGATTGCTTCCTGCATTTGTTTCAAACCAGGGCAGGAACTTTGCCAACGCATTCTCCGTTCTTTGCAGGTGCTGCCTGTCTTTTTCTGGAATTGTTTCATCAAGCTTTTTCAGGACTGCCGCAATCTCCTGCCTTGCGCCTTCCATTCCTTTTCTCCAGCGTTCAATGCCTGAATTCAAATCTTTAAGGCGTTGGATTTTTGCAAGCTCAATATTTCTTTGTCTTTTAATCTTCCCTCTTTCTGCAAGCGCTCTTTCAAGCCTTTGCTTTCTCTGCCTGCCATAAATCCAGAGCTTTTTTTTCCTTGAAACCAACGCGCTTATTCTCATTTTTTCACTACTATCTGTTCAGTTCTTTCAGGCTTTTATTTTTTTCTGCTTTTCCCTGATTTCTTCAGCCAGCTCAAGCTCTGCTTGCGTAAAGCATTCTTTCAATTTTTGGATTTCCGCAAACTGTTCTTTTGGAATAAGGCTGTAGAGCTCGTCCTCTTCAAAGAGATTCCTGCCGCAAACAGCGTCGTTGATGGAGATTGCGACCTCCATTCCTTTCTTTGCCTCTTGCAAGTTATTTCCCTTGTCCTGTATTGCCAGTACCTCTCCCAAGGCCTTGTCTTTCTTGAAGACTTTAACGCCTGGCTTTAGCTTTCCTTCCAGAATTTTGACTCCGACTATTGCCGGGTTTGCGTTCCTGAAGATGCAGTTTTGCATTACCTTGATTTTGCAGGGCATTGTTGTTTTTTCCAGCAGTGCTTTTTTCTCCGCCTCTTTCTCTTCTCCCTTCCATTTTTCATAATCTTCAATAAGCTTGTAGATTATGTTTGCTGAAAAAACTTTCACTTGGGTTTTTTTCAGCTCTTCCTCGGCTCCTTGATTCAGCTTTGTGTTGAATGCAAATATTACTCCCTTAAACTTGTCTTCTTTTGCAATGCTGGCTGCTTCTATTATCTCTTTCCTGCTTACCTCTCCGACGCTTGCGCTTTTAGGCCTTACCCCTGCTTTTTCAAGAAGCATTGTCAATGCCTCTAAACTTCCTAGAGCGTCAGTCCTTACTATAGGGCCTAATGTTTCTGACTCTATCTTCAGGCTTTGGATTTCCTGCATTACTTCCTCTGCTGCATTTTCTTTTCCTTCCCACACCGCAACTACTGGGCTTCCTGCGATTACGTTCTCCAAGTTTGGGGCTGCAATTTTTATGCCCGCGGCTGCTGAAACCTCTTTTACTGAGTCAAACCTTTGCTCTGGAGAGCGAATCTCATCCATTGGCTTTGGCTGCAGCAAGGCCCTGATTTTTGTCCTTACAATTCCGTCGCTCGTGCCTGCAACAATCTCTTCCCCGACCTTAAAGCTTCCGTCATAAAGTATCACATCAATTGTCTTTCCTAACCCTTTCTCTTCCTTCACTTCAAGTACCGTGCCTTTTCCGGGCCCTGAAACCTCAATCTTTAGCTCTTTTTCAAGGTATTTTTGGCTCAAGCCCGCAAGGAAGAGCAAGAGCTCCGGAATTCCCTCGCCGCTTTTGGCGCTTACCGGAATTATTGCAACCTGTTTTGTGAAATCGCTGATGCGGTCAAACCTTTCGCAAACAAACCCTTTTTTGAAAAGTTCTCCTACAAGGCAGTAAATTTTCTCGTCCAGGTCTTTTTGTACACTTTCGTCCTGGAGCTTGATGCTTTCAGTGAAGCTTTTTCCCTCATTCTTTTGCCAGCCTTGAATCAGGTCTATCTTGTTTGCTGCTATAACGAAGGGAACTTTGAAAGCCTTGAGGATTTCAATGCTTTCAAAAGTCTGGAGCTGGCATGCCTGCGTTGCGTCAATCACTAGAACAGCCAGGTCTGCAATGCTTCCCCCTCTCTTCCTAAGGTTTGAGAAAGCCTCATGGCCTGGAGTGTCTATGAAAAGCAGACCTGGAATTGAGAGCTCAAACTTGTATTTTTCAAGCAGCGAGCCTGCAATTTTCTTGATTGCCTCTATTGGAACTTCTGTTGCTCCTATGTGCTGTGTAATCCTGCCTGCCTCTCTTTCCACAACACTGGTGCCTCTAATAGTGTCTAAAATAGTTGATTTTCCGTGGTCCACATGGCCGAGAACAGTAATGATTGGCTTTCTGACTGAAGGCATACAGACCACTCTTCCGAACTCAAAAAAACAGCTTTTTTCATCTTCCTAAAAGCTATTGTGAGCCTAAAGCTTTTTTAAACAAGGGTTCAGGTTTTAAGGATTTTGCAGCCTTTTTCCTAAAGGCTATTTTTCCCAGGTTTTTACAAATGAAGGTTTTTGAAAATGAATAAAGAACTGCTTAACGCGATAAAAGAGCAGGGCACCAGCACTGGAGAGAAAGGCTGGCCTGTTGCAGCAAAAGACAGGATTGCGTTCGCTGCGTGCAAGGACTGCGAGCTTAAGGACGAGCAAGTATCCTTGACCTTTCTCTGGACGATGAGAGATGTTGTAATCCCAAAGCTTGAAAAGCAAAACCTTGCCCTTGCAAGCAATTTTTACACTCCTGCAGGAATTCCAGTAATGGTCAGAAACATGCTCGCAAACCCCCAGATACGCTACATGATAATGCTAGGCAATGAATACGCTTGCTCCTCCCCAAACAATCAAGGCCTGCAGCAGCTTACTAGCGCAAACGCCTTGCGCTCTTTCTTTTCAAAAGGCATTAATCCTGAAAGGAAAGTTCAAGGCTTTGAAAGCGCTGTCTATTTTGACAAGAACATTCCTGCAGAAATGATTCAAAAAGCCGCGCAAAGCGTCAAGCTCATAGACCTCAACAGCGAGATGCCCCAAGCTTCCTTGGAGGAAAAAATCTCGAAAGCCAACGAGCTTTTGCGCTCTCTTCCAAAGAAAGAGCCCTTTCTTGAAAAGCCCCTGACTTTTGCCTTCGAGCAGATGAGTGAAAGCCTTCCGTTTGAAGGCGGCCCTTTACTGGTTAGGGGAAAGAGCATTCCTGAAGCATGGATTGAAATTATGAATGCAATCTTCACTTACGGAAAAAAGAACCTGATGAACGCAAGCACAGACCGCTGGATTAAGGAAATAAACAACATGGTTTGCGTCATTGAGGATTCCCAAAATTTAGACCTTTCATTAAACCCTTTTATAATCCCTTTAACGCTTGAAAAAATACAAGCCTACCAGCAGGAAATCCTTTCCCCAGAACTTCCTGCAGGAAAAGCCTACACTTACGGCAATAAGCTCCGCGCTTACCATCATCCCTCAGCAAAAGAAATTAAGTCTATGCTCTCAAACCCCGCGTTGCAAAACTTTGAGTTTGGGAAAGGGGATTTCATTCTGGAAAACATCAAATTCAATGGAGATGCTGCTGAAATAAACCAAGTTCAGGACATGGTTGAAACTCTAAAGCGCGACCCTTACTCAAAGGCAGTTGTTGCAATGACCTGGCATCCCGCTGAGGAATTGCTCCGCAAGCACAAAAGCTCTCCGTGCCTGGTTCTAGTGCAAGCATTAGTCCAAGATGAAAAACTCAACTTGACTGTTTTTTTCAGAAGCCATGACATGGTTCAAGG
>DUFJ01000082.1 GCA_013331925.1 Candidatus Iainarchaeum sp. | reverse complement strand
TTGCGTTGCTTTTTCAAAAAGCATTAGCGCAAAAAGCAATGCTAACGCTATTACCTCAAGGCTTAATCCTAAAAGCGAAGGCGTTACTTTCATTCTCTCACCAGCACGTAAACCATTCTTTCAATCCTGTTCTCCTTGTCCTTGTACGATACTGGAATTGCGTTAGGCATTTGCTTTTCCAAGGCGTTGTAAGCTTTAAACCCTTGTTTTTTAAAAACCTCTTCCCTCACTCCTACTTTTTTTCCCTCCATTGTCTGGATTTGCGGCATTAAAAACACCACCTTGCTTCCTTTCCCCAGAATTTTTCCCAATTCCGCAAAAACTTTTTCGTAGAGCTCGCTTAGCTCTGCGATTATTCCCCTTGCCCTTTTCTCTGAAGGCAGTTTTCTCAAGAAAGGCCCCAAATAAGGCTCGCTCACTACTGCCTCAATTTTCTCTCCCTTCAAAAATCCTGAAAGCCTTCTTGAATCCTGATTGTATATTTTGAAACCGCTTGCAAGATTGAATTTTTTCCTGCACCATGAAAGGTTTTTTTCGCAAGCGCTTGCGTTCTCTCTGTTTGCTTCAATCCCAACTGCCTCATGGCCTGTGAGCATTGCCTCTTGCAAAATGCTTCCAATCCCGCAGAATGGGTCCAGGATTTTTTTTCCCCTCTCCAAGCCTGCCAAATTCACCAGAATTCTTGCAAGCCTTGCTGAAGTGATTAATTCAGGCTTTACAACAGGCCTTTTGTAATCTCTTTCCGCAAGCTCTAGGGGATTGCTTGCTGCAACTGTCTTTGCCAATAGAACTTTCCCCTCATGCTCCAGAACGCTCAGGTCTAGATGCTCTTTCCCGAGCCTTTTTGCCAGGAGTTTTGGGGCAATGCTTTCCTTCCTTTCTCCCTGAACCTGCTTTGGCCATTTGAGCATTGCCTTTAGCCTTTCCTCCTTGAACCTTTGCTTGAAGCAGCCGAGCAGGAACTGCTCCAATTCCTCATTTTTTTCCCTGCTGTAATCGTTAATAGTGTAGTAGAATTTTTTCCCTAAATCCTGCGCGAAGTCAATTCCTGAAAGCTTTTTTTCAAGTTCTGAAAAATCATTGCCTTTGCTTTCTGCCTCAACCAGGATTTGGGCGATTTTTACTGTTCCTGCAAGCTTTTTCACTAGCTCGCTTGCTTTAATGCCTTCAGGCAGTTCTAGCAATGCTGCTTTTTCGCTAAAGTCCAGTATTTGAAACCCTGTTTTTTCAGCCTGCAGGGAGCTTGCAAGCTCCAGCATTGAAAGCTTTGGGTTTCTTCCAAGAGTGAACAATAGTTTTTGCATTAATGAATTAGTGCTGGAAAGTGTTAAAATTAGTGCGATTTTTTTGCTTCTTTTCCCTTCCAGTTTTTCCTGCTTTTGTTTTCTTCTGCTTTCTTTTTGCTTCTTTTTTTCTTCTGCTTTCCGGCTTTTTTTTACTTCTTTTTCTCTTCCTTTTTTTCCTTGCCTGCTTCTTTTGCTTTTCCTGCTTCCTTTCCTGCTGCTGGGGCTGCTTCTTTCTTTCCTGCCTCCCCTTCCTTTCCTTCCTCAGCCTTTGCCTCTTCCTCCACTGGTTTTTCTTCCACTTTTTCTTCCTTTGTTTTTTTAGGCTTTGTGCCAATGCTTTTCACGTCTGTATGCACTTTAACGCTTAGCTTGCAGGGCAGCTTTGGCCTTGCCCTCAAGAGCGCTTTTTTGCCAAGCTCGATGTCTGCTTCGTCAACAAGCAGGCTTAACAGCACCTGGCCTTTGCGGATTCTGGCTGCCCTTCCTATAGGCTTTCCGAAAGGATGGCTCATTCCTTTAGTGACTCTGTCAGCTCCTGCTCCTTGCGCTTGCTTGTTCTCTCTCAAGATTTGGAATGGAAAAATCCTGATTTTTATGAAATAATTGTCCCTTCCAAGCCTTTTGTTCAAGTAGTGGTTTACAGTAGTCCTTAATGCCTCTATCGCGTTGTCCCTGATCTGCACTGTCTCTTCAGCAATCATGTCAATAACGTAAGGAAAGTCCTTTAGCGGATTTCCCATGTTGAACTGCCTTACCTTCAGGCCAGGAACTGCGCCAATATAGTTTCTCTTGTGCACTTTCACAGCAGACCTTGTGTAAGAAGGCTTGTGCACTCTCCTATAGCATTTTCCAGGCCTTAAGGGCATTCAAACACCGTTCCAAAAAATTGAATTTTTAAAATCCTTTTTAAAAAAAAGCGCAAAAAACAGCTTTTTTCCTTACATACTACTCTTGAAAAAACTTTTAAAAAGCCTTGCATTTCAAGCATTCTGTTATTTTAACCCAAGGCTTTGCAAAATCCACTCAGTCCTTTCCTTCACAGGCATTACAGGCACTCTCGCTATCTCAAACCCAGCATTTTCAAACTCTTTAAAAATAAGCTCCGCAATCCTCAAGCCGTCCTCAAAACTGTTCTTTCTCGGCTTTCCATTCATCGTCTTTTGCCAGTATTCTTCCGGCAGGCTTTCCAAAAAGAGCACTCTTTCATAAGCTGCTTCTTTTATTGCCTCTCCCAATCCTTCAGGCTCTCTTGCCTTGAAAAAATTGCAGTAAGCCTTAATGTCCACCAGGCACCTGTCCAGGAAAACATTAGAGCCGTTGCACTTTCTTTCATCCTCTGATTGAATGGCGAACGCAAGTTCCTGGAATTTTGCAGGATTAGTCCATGGAAGAATTGCGTTTTCCAACTGTGCCTGTTGCCTGATAACGCGTAATGCTGATTCTGAAACAGTCTCAAACCCTAATTCCTTGAGGCAGTCAATCGTTGTTGTCTTTCCGGCGCTTGGGCCTCCGGTAATGACTATCTTTCCCAAAAAATTCTCCCCAAAAAATAAAGCCTCAAGTGTTTAAAATCTTATTGTCGATGCATTCCTGCACCAAAAGCCTTTTTTAAAAAGCCAGCCAAAAAGTAGCATCGGAGTTGGTTTAATGAAAGGCAAGAGAGTCAATGAAATGAGCTGCGAGGAATTAGAGCTGGAGGAGTGGAAGGCAGAAAACCAGGACGAAAGAAAGGCAGAGAAAATCTACGCCGAAAAGCTGAGCAAGAAATGCAAGCCTTGAGCAATGGCCAGAAAGCTTTCTTTAAAATTATGCCTTTAAAAAAGCGTTTTTGGTGATTGTCGAAAACTAGCAATGTAATAAAAACACCGTGTTGTTTTTAAACAAAAGCGGTGATAGTAATAGTTATTGCATCCCCGAGCTTGCTCCTGCAATCTCGGGCTTATTTTCTTGGTAAAAAGAAAGCGTTTCTCTTCATAGACGGTTCTAACTTTTATCACGCGTTAAGGCAGAACAATTTGTTCGGTTTTTTCTCGTATGCTGCGCTTTTTCAAGCACTGTCCAAAGAATTTGAGGTTTCCTGCGTTTTCTTCTATGACGCAGTTAAAAACAGGCTTATCGAGCCAGGGCAGTATTCCAGGCAGCAGTCATTTCACGAACGCTTGAAAAAAGAAATCCCCGGCATTATAATAAAAACCAGAAAGTTGAAGTATTTGCCTTCAAGCGAGCGAGTAGAGAAGGCAAAAGCCAAGGCTGCTTTTTGCAAAGCCTGCACGCCTAAGCTTGAGTCCTTTCTTTCAGATGCTGGCTTGCTGAAGCTTTCCAAAGAGAAAGGAATAGACATCTTGCTTGTTACCGACATGATAAAAGGCGCTTTCCAGAACAGTTTTCAAACAGCTTTATTAGCCAGCGGAGATGCAGATTTTGTCCCAGCAGTTGAACTAGCCCAATCGCTTGGAAAGCAAGTTGTCAATCTTCATTTCTATAAAGGAAGCTCTTCAGAACTCAGGAACCAATGCAACACTCACAAGCTAATCCTGCTCGATTCCAAATCAAACTGCATTCTAAAATAAGAAAAGCGAGGGGCGAGATTTGAACTCGCGATCTTCGGCTATCAACTGCTGACCAACTTGCCCTTTTTCTTTTGGGCAACTTGCACTTTTCTTTTCGGAAAAAGAAAAGGGCAGCTGCAGGCCGATGCATAACCGCTCTGCCACCCCCGCGTCTTTTAGAATTATTTGAAGGTAAGGTTAAAAAAACATTCAATAACTGGTTTTTTCAGTGTTCTTGATTGGTTTTCAGAAAGTATGCTTTTCGCCCGTATTCTAAAGATTTTCCTAACTGGTTTAGAAGGGAGAAGGCAGGGTTGAAGAAAGTTCTGCCGAGTGATGCAATTATAGCGCATGTCGGAAGCACTGCTGTTCCTGGCTTGGGAGGCAAGGGAATTATTGACATTTTAGTTTCAGTGAAAAAACCCCGGCTTAAGGAAGCAAGGCGTTTGTTGGAAAGCCAAGGATTTGTTTTCAAGCGCAAGGCAGGGAGTACGCAAAGGCTGTTTTTTCAAAAGGACCAAGTACTATTTGGAAAGTTGCAAAGGTTTCACGTTCATTTGACATTTCACGATAGTTTAACTTTCAGGAGAACTCTTGCTTTGGCGGAGTTTTTGAAGGCTAGGCCTAAGTTTAGGATTGAATATGCTGCGTTAAAGAAAAAGGCAGTGAAACTTGCTAAAGAGGATGGAAAAAAGTATAGGGCCGTTAAGAAAGAGTTTCTTGAAAATTTAACAAATGAAGCATTAACCGGGTTTGGATAGTTTTTTCATTGCCTTTGCCTGGTTTTTAGGAGCTTTTTATTAATTTTTTTCCCGTTCATTTTCACAATCTTTGCGGGCACTCCGACAACAGTGCAGTTGCTTGGAACGTCATGCATTATTATGAATGTTTCAGCGCCAATCATCACGTTATCCCCGATTTTTACAGGCCCTAGAATTGTCGCTCCAGTCCCTACGTAAACATTATCCCCTAAAGTCGGGTGCCTTTTTCCGGAATGCTTTCCAGTGCCTCCCAAAGTCACATTATGGAATAGAGTGCAATTCTTCCCAATCTTTACTGTCTCTCCGATTACAGTGGCTGTTCCGTGGTCCATGAAAAAGCTTTCTCCAATCTCTGCCCCTGGATGGATTTCCACTCCTGTAAGAAAGCGGTTTATGTTTGAAACAAACCTTGGAAGTATTGGAATCCCAAGCTTGTATAATGGATGAGTAAAGCGGTGCAATAAAATAGCGTGAAAGGTATTGTATGAAAGCACTATTTCCAGCCTGCTTTTTGCTGCAGGGTCGTTTTTCATGAAAGCCTTAAGGTCTGATTTTATCTTTTTCCAAAATCCCAAGCAACCACTTTTCCAAAGCCTGTTTATTGTTTTTTATTGGCTTTGTTTTAAATCATTTGGTATTATGCCTGGAGATTGGGTTTTGGTGAAGACTGCCTCGGAGATAAGCCTGAAGAGCGATTTTGTAAGGCAGTCCTTCATGAAGGCTTTGGAATGGAATATAAAGCAGGTTTTGAAATCCAAAAAGCTTGGTGCCAGGGATTTTTTCCGCAAGGGCGGCAGGATTTTCTTCCAAAGCCCTGATGCAGAAAAAGCGCTTAAGGCTTTGAAAAAAGTTTTTGGAATCCACGCCTTGGCTGTTGCTAGAAAGTTTGACAGGCCAGAGCTTCCTGCAATCGAGCAGGAGATTGCCTTGTTTGCCCCTAAGGTTTTGAAAAAAAGCCAAACCTTTGCTGTAAGGGCTAAGGTGATTGGAAGGCATCATTTCAACTCTCACGCTGTTGAGGTAAGAGGCGGGGATGCTGTAAGGAATGCTGTGAAAGGAGTGAAAGTAAACCTTTCCTCTCCGCAAGTGAAAATTACAGTAGAGGCTTTTGAGGAGTGCTTTTTCCTTTACGCAAATCAATCCAGAGGCTTTGGAGGATTGCCTGTTGGAGTTTCCGGAAGGATTGGCTTTTTTGTCGGAAAAAAAACAGCTGATGATTTTAAAGCCTGCTGGCTTTTGCTCAAGAGAGGCTGCGAGATTGTTTTGGTTGGAAAAAAGCCAAAAGCCTTGGCTAAAAAGCTTAAGGATTGGAATTCAGGCAATGATTTTATAATTGCGGAAAATGCAGAGGATGCATTGCTCAAGGGCGTTATTGCTTTTGCTGCTGGAGATTCCAAGCTTGACGAGAAAAGCCTGAAAAGTTTTGAGGCATTTGATGCAAAGCAAAAGCTTTTGGTTTTAAGGCCTTTATTGCTAAATGCTTTGAAGGTGAAGGTGTGATTTTTGACTGAAGTTTCAGTGATTAATGTTCTTGTNNAGGCTTTTTGCCGATAAAATTGAAGCAATAAAAAAGGTCTCAGAAAATGTCTGGCTTTCCTGGGCTGAAAAAATAAGGGCAATTTCAAGAAAACAGAGCGAAGTTTTGTTTTTTTTCCCAACCAGCAGTTTTTCCCGTAGCGAGGTTAAAAGGCTTTTGAAAAGCACGCAACCTCAAAAGCCTGATTTAGAATTGGTTGCCCTGCAAGAGCAGGCTCGCTTGATTGTTCTTGCACGAAGGCTTTTAGGTAAAAAGAGAGTGTTTGTTTTTCACAGATGGATTTATGAAGAGTATGCCAACACAGTGAGAAAGATATTTGAAAAAAGAGGTTTTACAGCAAACCCTGAAAAAACCGTTCTTCAGGCATTTGGGGAAAGAGCCACGCCGTTAACCCCAGAAAACTTCTGCGTTCCCGCGATTTCCAACAGGTTGAAAAAAGCCTTTAACCTAAAAAAAGCAGTAATAGATTACAGCCTTTCAGTTCCTTCAGGAATTGAAGGCATTTCTAAGAGAAACTTCAGCAATCGAGCCCAAAGAATTAGGCAAATCTTAGCAAAGAACAAAATGCCCTTTGCTGAATTATTGAAAACAAGAAAGAGGCGCTTGAAATGAAGCTCGGCATTTTCTCAGACACGCATTTGGGCTTTGCTGCAGGCGGAAGGAGAACTGGTGATGCTTTAATGCAGGCAAAGCAGGCCTTGCAAATCCTTGTTGACGAAAAGGTTGACGCTGTCCTAATGATTGGGGACTTTTTTGACGAGGAAATTCCAAGGCAGGAAACCTGGCATGACGCTTTCGAGCTTTTGGAAATTGCTTTAAAGGCCGGGAAAACCAATTTGAAGATTTCTGTTGAAAAGAGGGACGAAAAGCCTGTAAAGAAAGGCTTTGATGGAATTCCTGTAATTGCAATCCACGGAACTCACGAGCACAGGGGCAAGGATTACAAAAATGCATTGGAAATTCTGGAAAAAGCAGGCTTTTTGATTCACCTGCACGCTTCCAAAGCCTTGCTTGAGAGCGAAAAAGAAAAAGTTTGCGTTTTCGGCTTGAGTGGAGTTCCAGAAAAGCACGCTAAAGACGCTTTGAAAGCCTGGAATCCAAAGCCTGAAAAAGACTGCCTGAACGTTCTCTTGCTCCATCAATCATTTACGGAGTTTTTGCCTTTTGATGATGAAATGACAGCCACTCTTTCTTTAGAAGATTTGCCTAAAGGCTTTGATTTTGTGATTAACGGCCACCTGCACTGGAGTTTGGAGAAAAAAATTGGGAATTCAGTGTTTCTCATGCCTGGCAGCACCATAACAACCCAGCTCAAAAGCCACGAGTCCTCAAAGCAAAAGGGCGTAATGCTTTTGGATTCTAAAACCAAAAAAGTTTCCTTCAAGGAAATCCCAAAACAGAGGCAGGTTTTTTATGAAAAGCTAAAGTTTGAGAAAGCAGAGCCCGCAAAAGTTTTGGAAAAGCTTGACAGCGTTATTGCTGGCTTTTTGAAAAAAAACACTTCAGGCCTTGAGCCTTTGATTCGCGTCAAATGCGCTGGCTCTTTGGCAAAAGGCTTTTCCTCTTCGAACATCAGCTTTGCTGGAATTGAGGAAAGGTTTTCAGGCAAGGCATTGCTTTCTCTAGACAAGGACTTTGGCTCTGAAGCCTTCAAGCAGACTATAGCGGAATTGCGCGAGCTGCAGAAGCAGAAAAAGAGCATTTCGCAGACTGGCCTGGATATTCTGGAAAAAAAACTGCAGGAAACCTCTTTTGGAAATGCTTTTGACGTAAGGCGAGTTTTTGAGCTGCTTTCCGAAGGAAAGAACGAGGAAGTGGAAAAACTGCTGCAAAAG
>DUFJ01000016.1 GCA_013331925.1 Candidatus Iainarchaeum sp. | reverse complement strand
TCGTTGCTGCCTTGCGAAAAAGGCATTGTAGTGCCTAACGGAGTTTCCTTCATTCCTTGCTCCGCTAAAAACGTAGTGCCTAACTTTTTTGTTTTGCCTGTTGCAGTATCTTTAAATACTGCGAGTTCGTCGCTCGCGGGCGAAACCGCGATTGTAGTGCCTAACTCTTTGCTTGCAAACTTTTTGAAGCCAGGCGCGTTTTTCTGCTCCGTCACTTTTTTCACGTTAGCCATTCTTGCAAGTATTTCTTTTGTTTTTGCAAATTCTTTTCCGCTTTGCGTCTGCAATGCTGCTTCCTTCAGCTGCCATCTGAGTTTTAGCTTGTTCTCGTCCCTTAATGCGAGCAAGGCTTCTGCAGCCTCTTTTGCTTTTTGCATTTCTTCCTCCAGCTTTTTGTTCACTATTTTTTGCTCTGCGTTTTTCAGCTCAAGCAGGTGGATGCTTTCCTCATCGCCTTTGGAGCGCATTTTTTGGTAGTAGAATTCTGAAAGATGCGGAGTTATTGGAGCCATTATTTTGAAAAGCTGCAGGAGGCAGTAGTTCATCGTGCTTTCCACTGCTTTCGCTTCCTTTCCCCCAATCCTTTCCCTCACTAGTTTTATGTAGGTCCTGGAAAAATCTTCTATTATAAAATTGTCTATCGCTTTAGTTGCTTTCCCAAAATCGTAATTTTCAAAGGCTTTAATGCATTCCTCAAGCAGGGAGTTTGTTCTTGAAACAATCCACAAGTCTTCAGCCTTCAAGCCTTTTGCTGTGATTTTTTCAACCACTTTTGGCTTTGAGTAAATTTCCAGGAAATTGAAAGAATTCTGTAAAATGCTGAATGCCTTGTTGATGTCTTTGAAAGCGTTCCAGTCAAAAGCCAAATCCTCCCCTGTAAGCAGCTGAACCATGTAATACCTTACGGTGTCTCGAGAGTTTTTCTCCAATAGTTCTGCTGGCGATACTATGTTTCCCTTGCTTTTTGCCATTTTTTTCCTTTCCAAATCCAAAAAAAAGCCGTGCATTCCGATTGTCTTGAAAGGCTTTTTTCCGAAAGCCATCATGCTGCACATTAGCTGCGAGTTCCACCAGCCTCTGATTTGATCGCGGCCTTCAATGTTCAGGTCTGCTGGCCAGTATTTTTCAAAAGCTTTCTTTTTTTTCGGAAACCCTAGAGCGCACCAGCTGCTCACTCCTGCATCAAACCATCCGTCAAGGATTTCTGGAATGCGCTTCATTTCCTTTCCGCACTTTTTGCACTTTAACTCTACCTTATCGATCCAGGGCTTGTGCAGGTCAATGCTTTTCCATTCAACTTCTCCAATAGCGTTCTCTTTCAGCTCTTCCACGCTTCCAATCACTTTCACCTCTCCGCAATTCTTGCATTCCCAAACTGGCGCCGGAGTTCCCCAAAACCTGTCTCTAGTCACAGGCCAGTCTGCAACTCCTTCATCAACCCAGTTCTTGAACCTTTCCTTTGCCCATTTTGGAACCCAGTTTACCTGTTCGTTGAATTCTTTTGCTTTTTCCTTCAGGCTTTCGGTCTTGAAAAACCATTGCGGTATTGAAATCATCAATAACGGAGTATTGCATCTCCAGCAAATAGGGTATTCGTGAGTGTAAGAGTGCTTGAAAACCAAGGCTCCTTCATTCTGCAAGTCCTGGATTATTTCCTCATCAACTATTTTTGCTTTTTTTCCAGCATAATTTCCTGCCTCTTGCGTCATTGCTCCGTTAATTTGCACAGGGCGTAGTGCAGGCAGTCCTGCTTTTTTTCCAGCATCAAAGTCTTCCTTTCCATGCCCTGGAGCGCAATGCACTAATCCGGTCCCGTCCTCCAGGTTCACGTACCTTGCTGACAAAATCACCTTGTACCTGTTTTCCGCGTTCTCGTGCTTGCTCCAGTCAATTTTCAGGAATTTTTCCAAAGGCTGCTCGTATCTCAATCCTTCCAATTCTTTGCCTTTGAAAGTGCGCAGGATTGTAAAGCCTGTTTCAATAGTGCCAAAGATTTTCTGGCAAAGCTCTTTCGCTAAAATCCATTTTTCCCCATTGCTTAACTGTGCTTCAACATATTCAAAGTCTGGATGCGCCATTACTCCTGTATTTCCAGGCAAAGTCCAAGGCGTTGTTGTCCAGATTATCAAGAAAGTATTTTCTTTCTCTTTAAGCTTGAATTTTACGTAAACGCTAGTGTCTGCCAGCTTTTGATGCTCTATTTCATTAAAGGCCAAGGGGGTTTCGCACTTCGGGCAGACCTGGATTGGATAGATGCCTTTGTAAAGCATTCCTTTATCGCTTGCCTGCTTGAAGCTCCACCAGTTGTTTTCAATATATTCATTATCGAGGGTTTTGTAGGAGTTTTCAAAATCCATCCAGACTCCAAGATTTTCAAACTCTTCAGTCATTTTCCCGATGAATTCAGTGCTGAACGCGTGGCATTCTTTCACGAATTTTTCCACGCCAATCTTTTCTTCAATCTCTTCCCTGCTTTTCAATCCAAGCTTTGCCTCTACCTTTAATTCCGTAGGCAATCCATGGCAGTCCCAGCCTGCAATATCCATTACGTCAAAGCCTCTCATTCTCTTGAAGCGCATTGCAGCATCTTTCAGGCTCTTGTTCAACGCTGTGCCTAAGTGAATGTGGCCTGTTGGGAATGGAGGGCCGTCCATCATGTAGAAAGGCTTTCCTTTAGCGTTCTTTCTCTTTGACTTTTCGTAAATCCTGTTCTTTTTCCAGAATCCTTGGATTTCCCTTTCGGTTTCGTTGTCAAGCCTTTCCCACTTTTTCCTTTCCTGCATTTTTCAAAAAACCTCTTTGAGCTTTTTTTGCGTAGCAAATCGCATAGTTGCCTCAGCAATTATGCCTGACCAGATGTAAACTGGCTGTGGCAGTTTGGGCACGGAGGGATTTGAACCCTCGACCACCAGCTTATAAGACTGATGCTCTAACCAGGCTGAGCTACGCGCCCTGAACTTTTGCATTAAAGAATTAAAAGTCCGATAGTTAAAAAAGTGTTGCACAGAATCAGCGGAGTATGGGTAAATCCCTTCTGGATTGCATAAGTTAAGAGTGCTAAATATTGTTTAAAAAGCTAATGCTTGAACGCTTGCTCCCAAGGCTTATGGGTTTTAAGTTTCAGAAATAAAACTTCGCAATAATGTGTTAGGAAGATTATTGTTTTCAAGGTGCCGATTTCCTTTCTAATCTCAGGGACGAGTCTTATTATTCTGTTTTTTAGTTCAATCTTGTCCATTTTTCCGTTTCTTGCCTCGAATGAAAAATTGCTCATTCTTTTTGTAATTTCGTGAATTTTTTTCCTTGCCTGCCCGTTTTTCTTTGAATAGCCAATGCCTATTGCGTCAAGAGCAAACTTTGTCGCTATCTTGCTTGCAATCTCGTTTCTTTTTTCTGCCTGCAATCTGCCGGCTTCTTCAAATCCCTTGAACAATCCTTCAAGGCCATACTGCCTAATATAATCGTCAATTATTCTAGTGTACTCTTCTCTTGGACCGGCTAGCTTCTTCATTAGTAACAAGTTGAGCCTTTCTGCTTCTTCCGTGGTTGGTCTGCTCCATCCTCTCAAAATTCTTCTTTCGGGCCTTGTAGTTTTCAACCAAGCAACTTTTGCTTTTCTTTTTGCCTTTGTCAGTAAACTATTTGGTGTTTTGCTCGGCATTTAGAATTCCACTCTTGTTTCTTTCCCAAACTCCAGCTCTTTTATTTTGTGGCATTTTTGCAGGTCCTTGCTTATTGGCTTTGCCCATTCAGGCAGCACTGCCTTTTTCACTTCTGCGTTAAGCGCTAGACCTTTCTCTTTCTTTGCCTTCCAGATTTCAGAATCCAACTGCATTAGCTCTCTAGTCTTGATTTTTGCCTTGACTTTCTCGGCTTTCGGGAATTTTTCAGAATGAATGTCTTTTCCATGCAAGGTTTTGTAAATCTTGAAGGTAATGATTGGGTTTACCGGAGCCCAGAGCTTGAGCATCAGGTCAAGGCAGTAGTTTAAGGTAAAGACTGCCTGTTCTTGCTCTTTCTTGCTGAACTCATTGCCTGAATTGTAAGCTCGGCTTTTTGCGATCTCCAGGTAATGGCTTGCGAAAGCCTCCCATAAAAAGTTTTTCAACTCTACTGTTGGATTGTGGAAGTCGTAGTTGCTGTACTGCCTGTCCGCAATTTCT
>DUFJ01000095.1 GCA_013331925.1 Candidatus Iainarchaeum sp. | reverse complement strand
TTCAAGGATTATTCGCTCCGCATCTGCCCAATCAACGCTCTGGATTTTGAAGAAATGCTCTCGGAATTGAAAGCAAAAAAAGTACTGGAAGGCTTTAGAGGAGCAAAGCCAGTGAATAAAGAGCTCTTGAAAGAACTAGTGCTTAAAACTTCTGAAATGCTCTTGAAAGAAAGGATTAAAGAATTGGATTTAAACCCTGTGATTGCAAACGAGAAAGAAGTTCTAGTCGCGGACGCAAGGATTATTAAATAATCCAGCCTAATTCTAAAACATGCCCTATTCAGGATTGAGCAAGCGCATTGCAGAACTGCCTAAAAGCCAGATTGCAAAAATAATCAAGATTGCTGAAGAGGACAAGAGCATCATTTCCCTAGGACCTGGAGAGCCAGACTTTCCAGCCCCAAAAGCCGTGAAAGCTGCCTTGAAAAAAGCAGTGGACAAGGATTTTACGCACTACTCTCCAGCCTCCGGAAGGAAAGAACTGTTGGAAGCGATTGCAAAAAAACTCCGCAAGGAAAACAAAATCAAGGTTGAAAACCCTGAAAAGGAAATAATTGCAACAGCAGGAAGTTCTGAAGCAATAATGATGGCGATAATGAGCACTGTTGATGTTGGAGAAGAGCTTTTGATTCCAAATCCCGGGTTCCTGACCTACAGGCCAACAGTGGAATTGATTGAAGGAAATCCAATAAGCTATAATCTCTCAAGCACTGACGGCTTTCAAATACACACTGAAGAAATCTCCAGACTTTGCACTGAAAAAACCCAAGGAATTATAATCAACAGTCCAAGCAATCCTACAGGCACTGTCCTGAAAAAAAAAGTTTTGGAAGAAATCGCAAGCCTTGCGATAGAAAAAAACCTTCTAATCATCAGCGATGAAGCTTACGAGCACTTGATTTACGGAGACGCAAAGCACCTTTCAATAGGTTCTTTGAACGGAATGCAGGACAAGGTTTTGACTTTAATGACGTTCAGCAAGAGCTTTGCAATGCCAGGCTTCAGGCTTGGATACGCTACAGGGCCTTCAGAGCTTATTACAGCAATGCAGCGCTTTCACGTTTACACTTCACTAAGCCCTAACACAATGAGCCAGATTGCAGGCATTACTGCTTTGGAAAAATGCAGAAAGGACGTTGAAAGAATGCGCAAGGAGTACGCAAAGCGCAGAAAAGTAATCTTGGAAGGCTTGAGGCAAGTGCAAGGATTGGAGATTGAGGTAGAGCCTGAAGGAGCTTTTTACGCTTTTCCAAAAATCACTAATGGAATGAGCAGCGTGCAGGCTGCGGAATTCCTTTTAGAGAAAGCCCGCGTGCTCACTGTTCCTGGAAATGAGTTCGGAACCCAAGGAGAAGGGTTTTTGCGCATGAGCTATGCGACAGCCTTGCCTAAAATAAACCAGGCGATTGGGCAGCTGAAAAAATTCATGAAATGAAAAGTGGCGAAAAAATGCCTTCATTCAACAAGCCAAGATTCAAGCAATTGGTGGGAAGCTGGTTTTCCAAAAGAGAGACGCCAAAACAGCTGCATGAAGAATTTGCAAGGCGCTACAATAGAATTGCAAGCTTTTTTGTAAAGAGGCAGTTTTCAGGAAGAGACTATTTTGCGGGGGAAAAAGCAGGCTTGCTGTTCAAGAAAGCCACTCCTGCAAACAGGAAAAAAGCAGTTGAAATAATGCAAAAGGAGCTAAAAGCAATAAGCCAGCGCAAGGAAAGGCTGGAAATGCTTTTGGAATTGACTGGAGAGTTTGAAAAAAGCCTCGGGCGCTTCAGCGCTTTTGACAAGCAAGCGCAAAATGCCAGGAATGAGGCAGAGTTCAAAAGGAAAGTCCTGGAGGAAGAACTAAAGCAATTGCAGCGTTTGGAGAAAGTAAACCAAAAATACGTTCAAAAAGAGTCGGAAGACTTGCGGAAGGGAAAGGCAGGGGAGAATTGAAAAAACATTGGCTTTTATTCTGCATTAAACTTTTTGCCAAGGGCTTGGCAATAATTCTTTAAGCTTTAAAACCTTGTTTTTTCCAACAATTATTTCAATGCCTAAAGCGTCGCCGCTTATCTGACACATTAGTTCTCGGCACCGTCCGCAAGGAGGGAATATTTTTCCACTTTGTGAAACAGCGACAATTTTCCTAATCTTGAATTCGCCATTAGTGACCATGCTTGCGATAGCACTGTGCTCTGCACAAAAGCCAATGCCACAAGAAGCGTCAATGCAAACTCCAGTATAAACATTACCTTTTCCAGTAACCAGTGCACATCCTATAGTTCCGGTGCTTACCTCTCTAGAAATTCTCTTCGGTTTTACAACAGACTTTGCAATTCCAATCAATTCTTCATTCCCAATTTGCACCATTATTTCTCACCTGAAATTCTCCTTCAACTCTTATCACTGCTTTTCTCTTGCAATTCTGCTTTCTTGAACAAAATTTCTCCTTTTTTTGTTTGCGTGCCGGTTTTCAACAGGTTGAACTTGCAGTCTTTCAAGCTTCCGGCCTTTACGCCAAGCTGCGAGTTGATTTTCTCGCTGGTTTGCGGAATTACTGGAGACAAGAGTATTGAAATAACGCGCAAGGAATCCACAACGCTGTAAAGCGTTTTTTCCAGTTCCTTGCCTTTCTGCTTCCAAGGCTCTCTGTCATTGATGAACTTGTTGCAGGAGCTGATGAAAGAGAAAATTTCAGAAAGCGCAACATTAATCTCCAAACTTTCAAAGGATTGCTGGATTTTTTTCAAATGCAGCCCTTTTTGCAGTTCCTGGCTGGTTTGGGATTTTGGGATTTTTCCTTCGAAGCCTTTCTCCAAAAGTGTAAGAGTCCTGCTTAGCAAATTGCCCAACTCATTGGCCAGTTCGTTGTTATGCCTTGCAATAAGGTTTTTTTCAGAAAAGTCTCCGTCCTCCCCGAAAGAGATTTCCCTGCACAAGTAATAGCGTAAAGAGTCAGCACTGTAGGTTTTGCAGAAGTAAAACGGGTCTATTACATTCCCTAAAGACTTTGACATTTTCTGGCCTTCAAAAGTCAGCCAGCCATGGCCGAAAACCTTTTTTGGCAGGGGAATTTTTGCAGAAAGCAAAAGCGCGGGCCAGATGACGGCGTGAAACCAGGCTATTTCCTTCCCGATAATGTGCAAGTCTGCAGGCCAGTAGTTTTTCTTTCCGGCCTTTGAGCCAGTGTAATAATTGAGCAGCGCATCAAACCATACGTAGACAGTGTGAGAGTCGTCAAAAGGCAGTTCAATCCCCCAGGAAACATTAGACTTTGGCCTTGAAACACTCAAGTCTTTCAATTCCTGGTTTTTCAAACGGTTCAAGATTTCATTAGCTCTAGCTTTAGGAATGTAAAACTTTTCCTTTTCCAGGAGCTGTATGATTTTTTGCTTGAATTTTGAAAGCCTGAAAAAATAGTTCTCTTCCTTCAGTAATGCAGGCACGATTTTGTGGTAAGGGCATTTTCCGTCCACAAGCTCTTTTTCTGTAATAAAAGCCTCGCAACCANNCCTTTGTAAATGTCCTTGTTTTTGAAAATCCTCTGGAAAACCTCTTGCACAGTACACTCATGGTCCAGATCTGTTGTCCGGATAAAGCGAGAAAGCGACAGGTTTAATGCTTTGGCCAAGCGCAGGTATTTTTCAACCTGCTCGTCAACAAATGCCTTTGGCTCTTTTCCTGCTTCTTTAGCGTACTTTGCAATCTTGCTTCCGTGATCGTCGCTTCCGCTAAGGAATAAAACATCGCTGCCTTTCAATCGATAGTACCTGGCCAGAACGTCAGCAAACACTTGTTCAAAGGCAAAGCCCACATGCGGGTCAGCATTAGGGTAGACAATTGCAGTGGTTACAAAAAACTTTTCCAATGAAAACACTTCCCTTGATTAGAACTACCTGGAAAAAGCTTTTAATAAAAGAGTTCAAAA
>DUFJ01000093.1 GCA_013331925.1 Candidatus Iainarchaeum sp. | reverse complement strand
TTAATCTTCCCTTCCTTTCAATTCCTTGCGCATTTCGATTGCTGCCACTGGGCACATTCTTACGCAAGCCATGCAGTTAATGCACCTGTCATTGTCTGAAACAATTCTTGTTTCCTTAAGCTCCAGGCAATTTACAGGGCATACTGCAACGCACGCTCCGCAATAGCAGCATTTTTGTCTGTCAATCTTTATTCCCAAAAACTCTCACTTTAACAATTCTTCCAATGCAGGCTTTAAAAAGCTAATTTTTCCTGCTTAAACAAACTGTTCATAGTTGCTTGCGTTGAACTTGTAGAGGAAGCGTTTTATTTTTGCGCTTTTGAACTCGAATTCTTCAAGGCATTTTGCCTGCTCTCCGGAGTATTTTCCAAAAGCTGTTTTTTGGCTTGGGTCTAGGATGTAGAATTTTCCCTTGATTTCCGCAATCACCAAGGCATGAGTTGTAAGATTGTCAAGCTCTGTAATAACTACTTGTGCTTTTTCGTCGCCTAGGGCGTAAAGGCAGGCGCATAAAAGCACTGCCAAATCCTCATCATCGCTTACTCCAGCCTCCAGAATTTCTTTAGGCTCTAGCCAAAAGTTTATGCCAAAATCAGCTCTAACGTATTCTATCTCTTCAGTAATGTACTGGAGTGTTTTTTCAGCTGTCTCTAAATACTGCTTTTCGAAAGAATACCCTTCAGGCTTTAAATCATTCACTATCGCCTGCACTGTCAAATCGTCCTTGTTCACCAAGGCTTTAATCTCCCCGACTGTTTTTGTTTCTTTCTCGTTGATTACGCTTGCGTATTTTTTGATTATTATCCTTGCAAGCGTGCTTTCTTTTTCCGCTGCTGGCTTTTTTTCCACTCCTGGCTCTAAGCTTCCGAAAATCTTCCTTAATTCAGAGTATCTTTTCCTTAGCTCTTGGAGTTCTTTCTCCAAGCTTGTTGCTTTCTTCCTTAAGGTAATGTTTTCTGCCTCTAATGCTGTAATGTCTTTTCCTTGAAGTGCTGAAAGCTCGCATTCCAGTTTTTCAATCTCTCCCCTTGCTCCAGCGCTTTCCTGGCTTTTTTGCTTTTCCTTCAGCTCTTGAATCTGCCTTAAGAGCTTTTGCTCCTGCTCGGTCATGCTTTCTCTTGCTTTAAAAACAAACCACCATATACATAATGGAGTGTTTTTTTTAAATTCCAGCACTTTTTTTGCTGTTTTTAGAGCATATTTTAATGAACTTTAGGCTTTTCCTTTAATCATGCGTCTTGTTTTTCTTGGAAGCGCTGGAGAGGTTGGAAGAAGCAGCATTCTTGTTGAGGCTTCAGGAATTAAGGTTTTGATTGATGCCGGCATAAAGTTGGGAAAGGAATTTCCGGAATTTCCTGAAATTCCCCTAGAGCTGCCTGCGGAAGTTTCCTCTCTAATAATAAGCCACGCTCATCTGGACCACGTTGGCTTTATTCCAATGCTTGTAAAGCACGGTTTTAAGGGCAGCATTTATTGCACAAAGCCGACTAGGGATTTAATGCACTTGCTCCTGGCTGATGCTTTGGGAATTGCGAAAGAGCGCATGAAGCAGGGAAAACTGCACTCTTCTGCTTTTTATTCCCAGTCAGACATTGACAAGGCAATGAAGTTAGTGAAGGTTGTTGATTTCAAAAAGAGCGTTTCCTTGGGAAAGGGCTTTTCCTTCAAGTTTTACTCTTCAGGCCATGTGATTGGTGGAGCGCAGGTTTTAGTGCAGGCTGAAGGCAAAACCTTGCTTTACAGCTCTGACATTAATAATAGGGAAACAAGCCTGCTTAACGGCTTTGAGATTCCTGAAGAAAAAATAGATTTTTTGATAGTGGAGAGCACTTATGGAAGCAGGAAGGATTTGCTGCCTTCCTTGAAGGCAGTTAGCAAGGATTTTGCTGATGCAGTAAACTCCACTTTCATTGCTGGAGGCAAGGTTTTGGTGCCTGTTTTTGCTATTGGGAGAGGCCAGGAGTTAATGTTCATTCTTGAAAATTACGTTCGTTCAGGCTACCTGCCTTCTGAAACAACTGTTTTTTTGGACGGAATGATAAACTCTGCAAGCAAGATTTGCAGGCAGAACGTTGTCTTCCTGCGTTCTGAAATTCCAAACCGCATTCTCCACGCTGATGATGACCCTTTCAAAAGCCCTGTTTTTAAAGTGCCTAAAAGCCGGAGCAAGAGTGAAGTTTTGAGGTGCGAATTCTGCGTAATTCTTGCAACTTCTGGAATGCTTACTGGCGGGCCTTCTGTCTTTTACTTCAAGAAGCTCGCTCCTGAAAAGCGCAACCTCATAGCCTTGGTTGGCTATCAAAGCGCCGGAAGCATCGGGAGAGAGCTTTTGAACGGAGCGAAAGAGATTGATGTTTTCGGAAAAAAGGTAAAGGTTAATGCCTTGGTTAAAAAATTTGCTTTTTCAGGCCATGCTGACTTTTTGGGATTGCTTGAGTACGTGCGCAAAACAAATCCAAAAAAGGTTTTTGTAGTGCATGGTGATTCTGAAAAGCAGCCTGAATTTGCCGATGCCTTGCGCAAAAAATTAAAGAAAGAAGTTTTCTCCCCAGTAAACCAGGAAGCGTTCGAGCTATGAATTCCCCAAAAGGCCAGGTTGGCGTTGAGTATTTGGTAATTAGTGGCTTTTTGCTTTTTGCAGTCCTGGTATTTTTTGCTTTTTCCATTTCAACTTACAATGAGTCAGCTTCCTTCACCAAGGCAAAAAACCTTGTTGACTCCTTGGCTAATACAGCTTCTCAGCTTTCAGGCTTGGGAAACAACAGTTCCTTGACTTTAGACTTAGACTTTCCTGACAGCATCCAGTCATTTGAGGTTTCTGGAAAGACCTTAAGGCTTTTCCTGAACTCTTCCACTGGCTTGCGAGAGTATTACGCTGAGTCAAAGCTTGACCTTAATTCAGTGAATCTTCCTTTGACTTCAGGAATGCACAGGGTGAAGGTTTTTGTGTCTGAAGGCAAGGCNNGTTGTCGGAGTTGTTGTAATACTCCTTGTCGCTGTTGTTGTAAGCGTTTTTTCCCTGCAAAGAAGCCAGGAGGCTAGCCTGTTTTCCCAGAATTCTGTCTCAAGCTCAGAGTGCGAAAAGCTTTCCTCAATCATTTACCTTCTTTCAAGCTCTGGCGCAAAGCCAAGCCTTGTTTTTTCCCTGGACTCTAACGCGTTGGTTGATTCTTCAGGCTTGATAACTGTGGGAGAGTATTATTGCGATTTTTTGGGCAGCGCTGCTACTGCTTCGCTGAAGGTTGGAAGCGTTAAGGCTTTCAAAAACTCTGAAGGGGTTGTTTCTTTTGAGCAAGTTTCCTAATACTAAAGGCCAGGCTTTGATGATAGACCTTGCCTTTGCTGTGTTTATTTTTACGCTACTTTTTGCTTTCCTTTACGGCCAGTGGCAGCAGAACATCAGCTCTTCCTTGAGCGAGCAGGCTTTTGTAGAGCTTGAGACCAGGGCTTCAAGGGCTGTTGATTCTTTAATAGCCTCTAAAGGCATTCCGCAGGACTGGCACTTGCTTCCATTGCAGGACGTTAATTCCTTGGGGCTTGCTAAAAAAAAGAGGGTTTTGAGCATGGAGAAAGTTTCAGCCTTTGCTGTCTTGGATTATAATGCTTCAAAGGCTTTGCTAAAGCTTTCAGACCTGGATTTTTACTTCAGGATTGAAAACTCCAAGGGAGACCTTGTTTCAAAAGGAGTTATTCCTGATTCAAATTCAGAGTCTGTTTCGCTGCTTAGGATTGTGGATTATAATGGAGTTGAAAGCGTTGTTGAATTTGCAGTTTTCAGGAGATAGGAAAGGCTTGGCTGAAAGCAATTCTTTCAGGGGCTTTTTGCGCAGCAAAAGGGCTTTTGCTTTTTCCGCAGATGCTGTTCTTGCAGTAATCCTTGTTGCTTCAGCGATTGCTTTAACGCAGGCTTCTTTCTTTGAGCATCGTTCTTTCTCGCTGAACCAGCTAAAACAGCAGGCTGATGATGTTTTTTCGGTTTTGCAGGACACTGGGTTTTTGTTCCAGGAAACTGACAGGAATGACCTTCAAAGCGCTGCATATTCTTTCTACCTGAAGGCAAAGCCCTTGCTTCCTCAAGGCTCAAAGCTTTCCCTGCGTCTTGTCCAGTACGATTTGGACAAGGAGGCTTGCAGGAATTTCAAGGATTTTGAGAATTGCTTTTCCTTTTCAGGCAGCGCTTACTATTCAGACCTGCACGACTCTAACGAGATCGCTTTTGGGAAAAGGCTTATAGTGAAAAAGCAAAGCCCCGGAGACTGCAACGTTGTTGCAGAGCTTGCTCCGAAAAGCTCTTCAGGCTTTCCTTCAGGAAAGGCTTTCTTTTCTCCAGAAATTGCTTTCTTCCAATCTGCTGGCGGAGACCTGAACATTGACGTTCAAGGATTTTATGAAGGCGGCTATCTGTCTCCAGGAAATACCGTGGAGTGCGACAAGAACGTTAGGGTTGACTTGAACGCTTATATTGACACTACTGGCAGGCCTCCTGTGAATATTATTTTCGGGGCTGACAAGAGCTCTTCCACTGGAGAGTGCGCCATAGCTAAAGGCAATGTTTTTGATTCAAGCTCTGGCACTCTGTCTTCAAGCTTCCAGAAAATCCGCGAATTTTCCATCTCTGACAATAATTCCTTTGATGTTTTGCTTGAATGGCAGTCAAGCTGTTCTGTTGACTGCCCGCAATTCTATATTGTTGCGCCTAATGGAACTACAAAGTACGGTTTTGGCTTTCCTTCAGTAACAGACAGTAATGTTTTAAGCTGCAATCCTGGAGATGTTTTAAACTCTAAAGCTTATTACCTGAACAAGTCAACATTTGCCTATCTTGCCTTGAACTCTAATGTTGCAAACCCTAAAGCTGGCACTTGGGAGGTTTGGGCTCAAAAGCCTGGAACAGCTTTTTCTTACAATTTAACAGTGAAAAAAATTCGGAATGATTATTTCAGCAGTTCTACGCTTTTGATAACGCCTTGGAACAATCCAATCTCTAAGATAGAGCTAGCGCAGGTTTTTGTTGCAAGAGTGAACGAGAACGCATTGTGGGATGATTTGGCTGACGAGTACGCTTTTGCTGAGATTGGAAAGGACAAGAAAGGCTCTGGAGACAACTCTTCAATACAGCCTGCAAGTGGCTTGAGGCCTGTTGGCGACCAGGCTTTCAAGAGCCAGCTGAAAAACCTTGCTGCAATCTCTACAGACTTTTCAGCCTTTGGGTTTGCTTTGGACGGAAGGGGAATGATTAATGAATTCCTTGCCCGAGAGCCAAGCATTCAAATTCGTGCAGTAATTCTTTTCGGCGATGGAGACAGCAATGGCACTCCAGGCATTCTAACAGCCGCTAATTCCGCAAAGGACAAGAACATTTTTGTTTTCAGCGTAGGCTTTGGGAGGGATTACAACTTTACTGACTTGAAGCTTGTTTCGCAAATCACCAAAGGAGAATTTTACAACGCGCAGGACGAGAACGCCTTAGACCCTATCTTTGAGCTTATTGCGCAGAAAATCTTCGCTCTTTCAGCAATGCAGAAAGGCGTTGGAGTTTCAGACCTTAACCTAACTATTCCCATAATTCCAGGCTCGATAGTCAGCAATCCTTCAAGCAGCTTTCAAGGAACTTTCGAGCTCTCTTCAGAATTTTTGAAATTCTTCGTGCATGACGTGAACGTCCTGAGCCCTTGGAACGGCTCTTATGATTTGATTTTTCCATGCACTGCCTCCTGCGCTAACGAACTGAAATACCTCCCGGAATTCGGAACTCAATACCAGTACGTTGATGATGACGGCAATTTTTTCTCCAACGACTTTGACCTTAACCGCTACATTGACGTAAACCTTTTCTACAGGGATTTGGTTGTTTCTTTCGAGAACGCGGAGCTTGTGGACATAAACCACGTTAGCGTTGTCGCAAAAATTTCCAATATCGGAGACCTGAACACCTTAAACTATCCAAACTCTTTCATAGACCTGAACTTTTACGCTAACAGTTCCTACTATAGCACTAAAAAATTCAATCCTTTATGCTCTATAAAGAGCCAGGGCTGTGTTTCCTGGTTTGACATTAATTCTGAAGATTTTTTCACTGAAGGAGAGTTCAAGGCAAGCATTGACGCTAATGCAGTAAGGGATTGCCCTAATGGCAATACTGCCAGGATTTACTGCCGCTCGCAGCTCTTGACGCAGTTCTATATACTGGAGTTCGGAGTGTGGCAGTAATGCTTTCTGGATTTGGGAATTTTGCAGGCAAAAAAGGGGTTTTGCTTTCATTCACTGCCTTGCTCTTGATTCTTGCGCTTCTCTCCTTGATTGACGCTTTGAATACGCAAAGCTCCAGGGCAAACGCGTCCCAAGCCCTGGTTTTTGCCTTGCAGTCCGCCAGTTCCAAATTTGAAAACCTTTACACTGACATTGTTTTTTTGGACAAGGAGCCTGCTGCAAAAATCGTTGACGAAAGAAATTTGCCTTTCTCCTACTCCCTTGACTACAATTCCGTGCAGGTAATCCAAGAGCTGCCCTTGAAGCAGAACGTCTGGGACAGCTATTTTGACTTGCTGAACTCTTTCAAAATCTTCAACGAAAGCCCTGATTTTGAAATCTCTGACGGCTTTGCAATAAGCGTCCAGACAGTCCAAAACTCAAAATGGGGCGGAAGCGCGCAAGACATGAACTTTCTCCTGCTGCCCCAATGCCTTCAATACTCCGCTCTTTCCTCTCTTTCCAAAGCAGGCTTTTACCCTGGCTTTTCTGCAGAATGTCCAGCTGGCTTTGATGCCTCAAAAATAAAAAAATACTCCATTAGTATTAGAGTCAAGAAAACCAGCCTTGAAGACTATAACGCCATTTCCTACAATATTGCTGGCTTTTCAAATCCTGCATTTCCTGAGTTTGAATTCAACTTTATAGACTCCAACTGTTCTCAATGTGCAGTTCCCACAGCCAGCAAGCATATTGAAGGCTATTTTGACCCTTCACAGCAGAGCAGCATCCGAATTTNNTAGGCAACGGCATTCAGGCATTCCATTCAGGCAGTTATAGGATTGACGCAAATTTTTCCTTGATTTTCAAAAACCCAATCAGTGCTTTCTATTTTACAGACTTTAACGTAAGCGTCCAAAACCAGGACTTTAACATAACTTACGCGAACAGCTGAACGCTTGGAGAACGAAATTAGAGAAGGAATAAAAACCTTGAAATGCTAAAAAATACAAAAGAGCGTGCGATAATGCTTGGGAATTTTTTTGAAAGCCTGCTCAAGTTCTTGGGCTTGAAGAAAAAGCACGAGCCTAAAGGCCCAAGGCTAACTCAGCCTTCTGGAACAATGCGAGAAATCAGGGACTGGATTACAGCTCCGGACATTCCAAGTATTACCCCAAGAGTCCAGAAGCTTTTCATAAAGCCTGAAAGCTTCAGAAAACCGTCAAGGATTAGACGGCTGGAGGCAAGGCCTTTCCAAAAGCCCGCAAAAAAAAAGCCAGGCATTGGAGCCTTACAGTTTGAGATAGAGCAGATTTTGAAAGAAGCGCAAGCATTGCAGAAAAAGCTCGCGACAGTAAAGCCAAAGCTTGCAAAGCCAAAAGTCCCAAAGCCAAAAAAGAAAATGCCTAAAAGAAAAAGGCGTTTTGCTTTCAAGCCATTGACAAGGGATGAGGTTAGGGCTTTAAGGCAGAAGCTAAAGCAAAGAAAGCCCTTGCAGGATTTTGAGATTGAAAGGCTAAAGCAGCACCTGAAGCAGCCTGTTGCTGAAAAAGCCGAGCAGGAATTAAGGGCTTTAGAGCTTGACAAAATCCGCAAGAGCCTGGAGGAGCCTAAGCCTAGGCAGCCAGCTCCAGAGCAAGCAGCTTTTCAGGCAGCTCCGCAAGTTCAGCAGCCTGCAGCAGCTGAAGAATCAATAGATGACCAGATTTCAGAAACCGAAGAATTGCTCAAGGGTTTAGAGCAGGATTTTTTGAAAAGAAGAATTTCAGAGCCAGAGTACAGGCAGAGGGTTTTAGACCTTGACCAAAAACTGCGAGAGTTAAAAATCAGGAAGAAAAAGCAGGAACAGCTTGGGTTAAAGCCAAAGCCAATGCCTGTAGTTCCGCAAGCTGCAAAAGTGCAGGCGCAAGAGCAAGCCCAACCGCAGGTAAGCGCTGAAATGCAGCGCTTCCTGGAAAAAAGGTTTGGCAAAAGCGACAGGCAAAAGCTTGAATCATTGGAGGAAAAAGTGCAGGAGCTAATGAAGCGCTTTCATCTTTCTGAAAGAGAGGCAGAGGCTGAAATCTCAAAGCTTGACAACTCAAAGGTTTTGGGAAACTTTGACAAGCTCATAGACTTGATAGAACTGGAGCAGAAAACACAAAGGCTCATGCAGGAGCACTTGGAGCTTGAAAAGCAGAAAAAGCTCCAGGCTGAAGAAAAGCCTGAATTTGGGACTGGCTTTGAGCCAGGAATGCCTAAAGGCAAGAAAGAAGAAGTGAAAGCAATCGTTGCAGAACTGGAAAAACACCGCATTGTTACAGACTTTGACCAATTGCTTGAGCTAGTGCAGAGGAAAGGAAGGGTTTCTGAAAAAGAGGCTTCTGCAGAGCTGCAAATCCCGAGAGAGAGGATAAGGCAGTGCATTGACATTTTAGAGGACAGCGGATTGGTCAGAGTGGAGATTCCCCCGATAGGGCCTGTAAGGATTTTTGACCTGAATTACATCCCTCCAAAAAAGCAGAAAAAGGAGAGAGCAAAAAAGTGATTTCAAATGCCTGCAAAAATCCTTGATTCCTATTTCCTAACAGCAGACAATGTCAAGGTTGAAGTTGAAATAGCCGAGATAGAGGCAGAGTTCGTAAGGCAGTATTTGCTCAATCTTCCAGAGTACGGCCCTGGCACTCAAGCCTTGCTTCAGAATTTGAAGGCTTCAATAATCACTGATTCAGCGATAAAAGCCGAGAGAATGCTTGACCCGAAATTCATCAAAGAGCTGAAGGAAAAATTCACTGAAAAAGCAAGCAAGCTCCTGGAGAAAGAGCTTCCGAAAGCAAGCGCTGAAATCCGCTCGACTCTCATAGGACTCCTTTTGCACGAAATGCTCGGCTTAGGGAAGATAGAGTTCCTGCTGAATGACGGAAATTTGGAAGAGATGGTAATCAACTCTGCTTTAGAGCCTGTCTGGGTTTACCACAAGAAATTCGGCTGGCTTAAAACAAACATTTTCATAACTCCAGACTCTGAAATCCAAAACTTTGCAAACATTATCGCAAGGAGAGTAGGAAAGCAAATCACTACCCTAAATCCATTGCTTGATGCGCATCTAATTACAGGAGACCGTGCGAACGCAACGCTATTTCCAATCTCCACTAGAGGCAACACTATTACGATAAGGCGTTTTAGGAGAGACCCTTGGACTGTTACAGACTTCATAGACAACAAGACAGCATCTGCAGAAATAATGGCTTTGGTCTGGCTTGCAATCCAGTACGAACTGAACATTCTTATCTCTGGAGGCACTGGCTCCGGAAAGACCTCAATGCTTAACGTTTTCACTCCCTTCATTCAAGCCAACAACAGAATTATTTCAATAGAGGACAGCGTTTCAGGCACGAGCGAGATAGTTTTCGAGCATGACGGAAAAACAACCAAAACAACAGTTGGCGGGCTAATAGACAACTTGATAGAAGATGATTCAATAAGCGATGTTTCTTTGGAAAATTTTGAAGGGATTAAGATACTTTCATCATCAAAGGCAGGATTGATTGAATGGAAAGAGCCCTCTCACTTCATAAGGCACAAGGTGAAGAAAGACCTGCTTGCCATAACCTTGAAAAGCGGGAGGCAGATAGAGGTTACGCCAAACCATTCTCTCTTTACTTTAGGGAATGACGCCAAAATTTCCGCCCTTAATGGTTCCGAAATCAAGGACGGCTCTTGGCTTGCTGTCCCAAGAGCTTTAGGCTGGAAAGGAGGCAAGGTTGTTTTTGACCTGCGGAAAAGCATGAGCGCTTTCGAAGATTGTTTTGTGAAAAGCATTGAAATAGCGCCCTTGCTGAAAGAGTCAAGAAGAGAGCTGAATTATTTATTCGGGAAAAACAATGTTTGCCATGCAATCAAAACAGGAAATGCCAGCGTGGAAATGATTTTGCAGCTGCAAAAAGCCCCTTCAGCCGGCTTTATCTGCTCAAGGCTTGGAACTAAAATCCCTTTCGAAATTGAAGTTGATGAAGATTTGGCCTGCTTTGCCGGCTTGTGGCTAGCTGACGGCTGCTATGACAGGAACAGCGTTTTAATGTCTGTTGTGGAGCCAGAGGCTCGCAAGACTATTGAGAGAATTGCAGAACGCTTTGGCCTAAAGCCCAAGCTTCATTCCGATGGCATAACTCTAATGCTTAATTCAAAGCCCTTGAAGCAGTTTTTTGAAAACGTGCTTGAACTAAAAGGAAATGCCTTTACCAAAAGAATTCCCAAATGGGCGTTTAACCTTGAAAAGCCATTGGCTGCTGCATTATTGCGCGGCTATTTTTCAGGCGACGGCTGGGTTAGAAAGAACGACATTGCAATCCGCTCTAGCTCAAGCCAGCTTTTGAAAGACACCCAAACAATGCTCCTGCGCTTTGGCATCCCTTTAAGGATGAAATGGCGCTTGTTGAAAGACAAGACTTTTGAAGCCAGGATTTCAGGCGCGAAATTCTTGAAAGAATATGCCAAAGAAGTAGGTTTTGTGATAGACAAAAAAACAAAGGCTTCTGAAAAATGGCTTTCTTCAAGAAACCACGACATTTCAGACGTTATCCCTTTGCCAAAGCAATTTTATAAAGAGATCAAGAAAGTCCTGAAAAGCGAGGTTGGAAAAACGATTTCTTACAAAGGCTGGAAATCTTATGGCCAGTGCTACGCTTTCAGCAATATGGGAAGAAACACTTTGCAGAAGATTATCCAAAAACACCCGGAGCTTCCTGCAGAATTGCACGAGCTCGCATTCAATGATATTTTTTGGGATTGTGTTGAAAAAATTGAAAGAAAAAAGTTTGAAGGATTTGTTTATGACTTGAGCGTTCCCGAGAATGAAAACTTCATATGTAACAATGTCTTATGCCACAACACGAGGGAAATTTCTCTGCCAGACTTCCTGCATTGGGTGCCTTTAACAACTAGAGAGCCAAACGCTGAAGGAAAAGGCGAAATTTCTATGCTCGATTTGTTAGTCAATAGCTTGCGAATGCGTCCTGACCGAATTATAGTTGGTGAAGTCCGCCGCCAAAGAGAGGCTGAAGTAATGTTTGAGGCAATGCATACTGGCCATTCTGTCTATACTACAGTGCACGCCAACACAGCTGACGAAACCATCAGAAGGCTCATAAGCCCGCCAGTGAACATTCCTGTCGCAATGCTTGACGCTGTGCACTTAAATCTTGTAATGTTCAGGAACAGGAGGATTGGGGCTAGAAGGGTTCTGCAGCTTGCGGAATACATCAGCGAAAAACGCTCTGAAATGGAGGAGAGAGTGAGAGCTAACGTTCTTTACAGGTGGAAGCCTGCAACTGATGAGATAGCAAAGCATTCTGAAAGCATCCGCTTTTATGACGAGCTTGCCCTGCACACCGGCTTTACTCCAGACGAGATGCAGAAGGATTTGGAAAAAAAACGTAGCGTTCTTGAATGG
>DUFJ01000086.1 GCA_013331925.1 Candidatus Iainarchaeum sp. | reverse complement strand
AAAGGCAATGGTTTATGCAAGAATCAAAAAAGTCGTGTATGGCACAGAACACAATGAATATGGAAGCAAGAAAACATTTGACATTCTTAAACAAAACGGCATTGCTACAGGGATAGAAGTTGTCAGTGGATTGGGCAAAGAGAAAGCTCTTGAGTTACTGAACAAATTCCTTCAAGGAAAGATAAAGTTTTAGCGAATCAGCTTTCCCAATAATCTCCTTCCAGCTGCTTGCAAAGCCTGTCCAATCTGCGGATTTTCGCGTTTTCTGCTTCTACAAAAAGCTCGTTGGAGTTTTGGAACAGAATGCGCAAGCCTTCGTTGTCCAGGCGGCTTTTTTTAAGCAAATTCCTTTCAAGCAAGTGCTGCAAAAAAGAGGCAAGGTTTTCGCTCTTGACTTTAAAGGAAGAGTTTGCCTCCTTGCGAAGCTCAAAATCAGAAATTGCCCTGCCTAAATCAATGCTTCCTGAAAATTGAGGCTTGAAGAATGCTTTTTCAAAAGAGTAAAGGTCAAATGCCTGTTTAATGAATTCCAAAGCCTTTGAGGCTTCTTGGAAATAGTAAGTCCTGTAATCCCTGAAATTCTCAAAAAACAAGTCTGCCTTAACCCTTGCTTCTTCAATCTCCTGCAGGCTTCTTGAAAGTTCCCCCAGTTTTTGTTCCAATTCCTTGAATTGCGAGATTAAAAGCCTCAGGTTTGCTGTTTGCTTGAAGAATGAAGTGAACACTGCGTCCTGGTCGCTCTGCTCTTCCAAAAACCCGGCAAGCTCTAAAACCTGCTTTAAGGACTGCTCAAGCTCTTTCTTTGAAGCCAAAAGCCTGTTTGAATTAAGCAATTCTTTCTCAAGCTTTCTGGCAGCCTGGCTTACCGCAAGCTTGTCCGCTGGCATTCTCCCAAAAACTCCCGATATTATTTAGATGCTTGAAGTTTTTAATCCTGCGTTTTTTAAAGCTAGCTAGGAACTTGGTGGATGAAAATCAGGCTGTCGTCATAAACCTTGTTAAGGCTTGGGAACTCTAAAGGCTCTTCAAGCTCTGTAAAGCTTGTTGCCTTGTCAAAAACCCTGTCCTTTTGGCTAAAGACAAACCTTATGCTGTATTTTTCAAGAATTCTCCCATTGCCAGTTTTCAAAAAGTCCCAAGAGCCATCAAGCATTCCAGAATCAGCATACTCTACCCACAAGTCTGCAAGCACTTTTCTCTGCCCTAAATATTCAACGATGTGGCCATAATAAGGGTCTGAAAGCACGTTATCCGAACTACTTGAAATGCTCTTTAAGTGCTTTGCCGCAAAAAGCACGTTATTAGAGACAACACCGCCCGGAATCAAAGAAAAAAGCAAGTAAAAAACCACTACCGCAAGAAGCAATGAGAGGACAGCCAATTTCCTGAAGCTTGCTTTATGAAAGCCCAGCCAATGCAAAGCAAACAGGGCAATCAGCAAGGAACTGACTATGTTGAATCTAAAGCTCACGAGGAATTCAACAAAAACAGAAAGCACTATTCCAAAAAGCAGCCACTGCAAACTCTTGTCAAGGAATTTTTGCTTTTTTGCTAAAACCAGGAACAACTCTATAATCAAGAAAGCAGCAACAAAAAACAACAGGACTGCCTTGTCCAATAGCAATCCTTCAATCGGGCTTTTTATCAAGTAACCCCACTCGTCTGGAACAGCAAAGCTTGGAAGCCCGAATTTTAGAATGATTGGCAAAAAAAGCAGGGCGAAGAGGCCAATTCCAATCGCAAAAGACTTGAGGAACTGCTTTAAGCGAAAATTTCTCCACGCAAAAACTAGAATGAAGGGATAAAACAATAGAACAGGTGCTTGAATGAAAGCAGCAATCCCCAAAAGCAATCCTGAAAAAAGCGAGTTCTTGCGTTTGACCAAAACACCAATGGCAAGTAGCATTATGGAAAAAGATAGCATATGCCTTGGGAAGAAAGGCAAAAATCTTAAGACAAAAACTGAAGAGGCAAAAAAAAGAAAACCCAAACCCCTCAAATTCTTCAATCCAAAAGCCTCAAGACAATAGAACAAGCTGAAGGCAAAAAGCAAGCCAGCAAAAACAAGCATTATCGCAAACAATGCCTGGCCTTGCAAGCCAGTTAGCAGGGAAAGCGATGCTTCCACCATGAAATAGCCTGGAATGAAAGCAAAAGGCCTTGAGCCAAGATAGCTTAAAGGATCACTTAAAGGAATGCCAGAGTTAGCAACAACAAGCTGGGTGGAACGCTCGTAAAACATATTGAAATACTGGAAGTGCGTCGGCAAAATCAGGTGGGAAAACAGGAAAATGAAAACCAATAGTATAATTGCAACAAAATCATAAAAATTAAAAGAATCAGTTTGCTCGTTATGGCTTGCTTTTGTTTGGGCAATTTTTGGAAACAAGCCTTTAAGCCTCAGGAAATACAAAAAAATGGATTCGGCCAATAAAGCAGCCGCGAGTGATGCTGCAGAAACTGCCTGAAAGAAATCCAGGACAAAAAAACTAGCGATAAAAAGAACAACAAGCAAGCCAAGCGAAAGAGCAAAGCCGCTTGTGCCCGAGCTTTCTTTCAAGATGAGGAAAAAAATAATGAAAAAAGTAAAAAGCACAACCAACAAGCCTAAAAACAGGCGCAAAAAGTCAAAACCAGTTCCATCCATAACTGGCTTCTCTAGGACAGTCTTTGAAGGCTCAGCAAACAAGCCTTTTTCTAGGTGATAAAATAAGCCAAGATCTGCAAAAGAAATAACTATCAAATTGTCGCCTTCTGAAAGAACGGCAGAGTCGATGCAATACTCTTTTTCGACAAGCCCTTTGAAATTCAAGCTCTCTGAAAATAATGCTTTTCCGCTATATTGCACTGAAAAAGGCAGGCTGGACGCGCTGGAATTATTAAGCAGGCTTGCAGAAAAACAAGCCTCCTGGCTCTCGCCAACCTTGTTGTCAAAGTAGTTAAGGAACAAGGCCTTTTGCGGCTCTTGATTGTTGAGAAAATGCCAATAGTTGCTTATAAAAACTGCAGCAAGGCAAAAAACAACCAAGGCCAAAAAAAGAACTGGCTTTTTGCTCATTAAATATGACTCATTCAGAGAGGTTTAAAATAAAAACGCTTTTTTAACAGTTTATGGAGAAAACTCAAAAAAAATTTTTAATGCTGCTGCTGGCAGTCCTTGCGCTTTCTGCAATAGTAAGCATTGACGCCAGCATTCAAAAGTACGCTAGAGGAATCACGCAATTTATTCTAAGCGGCTATTCAAACGGCAAGCTCGTGCTGGCGCTTGCATGGTTTACACTGTTGCCAATTTTATGCGCAGTGTCATTAAAGCTGAAAATTTATGCTCGCCTTGAAAAGAATTCGCAAAAATTCTTCAAAATATTTGTGATAGCGACAATAGTACTTTTTATCACTGGATTGATACAATTCGGGTATTTTTCGGTGCAATTCGGCTCAAAAACAAACTTTGCCACGCTATTGAGCAAGAGCGGCTACACAAATTGGGAATCTTCGCAAATCCTGCACAATCATTTTCCTAAAATAACACTGTATTTTTTGGAAAAAACCTTTGGAATAAATCCCGGAAACCATTATGACGATGGCCAGCCGTTCTTTCAAATATTCCCAAATGCGGAATTATGGAGCTTGCTGTATATTGCAATCTTGCTGGTGATTCTGGCTAGCGGCCTGCTGCACTTATTCTCGGTTGGTAGAAAAATAAAAATTTTTGACTTCATTGTTTTTGCTTTAATGTTTCTTGGGGCAATAATCCACGGCTTGGATGGCGGTATCGGAGAAGGCACCAGTGCGATTACAATTTTTCTCATAATCCTATACTGGACAAGAAACTATTCAAAAATGCAAGGCTCTTGGAAAAACCTCATGCCATTATTATTGTTTGGCTTTATCGCATTGGTTGCTTGGATGGCTGCAGACTTGAGCGCTGGAGTAGCCGTATCAACGGCTCCAATATTAGTTATCGGAATATTGTATTATTTCATAAAAGAAGCAAGCGAAAAAAGGATATCGGCAAATTTTTGGCCAAACGCCTTCCTTGCAATCGTGCTTCTTGTTTCAATAAACAACGCATATATCACGCTGTCAGTTATAACAAATGGTAGCTGGGTCTATGACTTTTCTGAGCAAGCAGGCTCTGGCCTGAAAATAAAAAAAGGGGCAGACCTGTTCATTTATGGCATCCCAAAAAACCAAGGGTCTGAAGAAGTGAAAGAAGAGATAGAAAAATTTGGAAAAATCCTGGACTTTGACAGAAGAGGGTGGGTTGTTTTTGCTAGAATTCTGCCTAATGAGCCATTTCAAGCAGGCAGTCTTGAAGATAGGCTGATAGAAAAACTAAAGCCAAAAAATTACTTGTACGTTGAAGGAAGCATTCCTGCCCAGGCAATTAACGAGTTTAAGCTTTACTTTTTGGAAAATAAGCCAATAGAACTTGACAATAACTTTTTAGGGATTGAGATACTGTCGCAAAAATACGAGAAAAAGACAAATTCCCTAACACTGCTTGTAAAAGGGGAATATCAGATTCATTGGCAAATGCTCTCCATTCTTACAGAAGCAGAAGCGCAAGGCTTGGAAAAGCAGGCTTTGCTAGTGAAGTAAGGCTTTAAATGGGCCCGGGGAGAATCGAACTCCNNAAAAGCAGGCTTTGCTAGTGAAGTGAGGAATTGCGGAATGCAGTGTTTAGCATTCTTTCAGTTGCTTTCACTGCAGCCATTAGCTGGTCGGAGTCAACGCCGATTGTTGAAAACTCCCTGCCATTATAAAGCCATGCAATGGTTGTCTCAACCAAAGCGTCAGTCTTTCCTCCAGGCGGAATCCTGACTTCATAATCCAAAAGCTCAGGCAAGCGCAAGCCAAGCTTTTGGAATGCCTTGCCCAAGGCCTTCATGAAAGCGTCATAGCCTCCGTCGCCTTCGGAACTCTCGGAAAAAGAACCACTCTTGCACTTGAGGACAATTTCAGCCCTTGGCTTTTTTCCAATCTCTGAAACAAGCAAGCAGGAAGAGATTTCAAAATCCTTCAAAAAAGGGGTTTTCAAAACATCAGAAATTATGAAAGGCAAATCCTCCACAGTCACTTTCTTTTTCAAGCCGCNNGCTCGATTTCCAAAAACTTCAAATTCTGCTCCAAGCTTGCCTTTCCGCTCAATTTTCCCAAAGCGTACTCTCTCTTTCTTCCAAACCTTTCAGGAACCAAAGCGTTAGCGTACAAGTTTGCTTTAGCGTCTCCGTCAGCATGCACTCCGGCTGTTTGAGTGAAAACATCGCTTCCAACTATTGGCTTGTTTGAAGGCAATCGCTTGCCTGAAATTTGCTCCACAAGCCTGCCTGCCTTGAAAAGCACTTTCTCGTCAA
>DUFJ01000103.1:1439-6683 GCA_013331925.1 Candidatus Iainarchaeum sp. | reverse complement strand
TTTTTTCAAGCCAGTTTTTTTCAGCAATGCAGTCAGAGTCAATGAACGCAATGATTTTCCCTCTTGCTTTTTTCACGCCAATGTTCCTTGCAACGCTCGGCATTGTTTTTTTTGCAAGCCTGGTTAATTTCACGGAAGGGAATTCTGCTTTTATCAGGCTTGCGGAACCGTCATTAGAGCTGTCCACCACTATTATCTCCGCGCTGTTTTTTGCTGCCTGGCTTGCCAGAGAGCCCAGGCAGGCTTTTATTGTTTTTTTTGGATTGTACGACGGTATGATTATTGAAGCCTTAATCATCAAACACCCTCAACCATTCTAACAAGCCTTTCCCAGCCGAATTTCTTCTTGAATTTGGAAACGTTCTTGGAGAATTCTTTTTCCTTTCCGCTTTTGAAAAATTTTATCAAGGCATTTGATAACGCTGCGGAATCTTTTGGCTTTACAAGATAGCCTGTCTTTCCTTCAACTATCACATCAGGTAGGCCTCCAACTTTTGAGGCAATTACAGGCTTGTTGAATTCATAAGCAAGCTGTACAATGCTTGATTGCGTTGCGGAAACGTAAGGCAGGGCAACAATACTGGAGTTTTGGAAAAAGCCAGGGATTTNNTTGCTCACATACCTGTCGACTATTTTCACGCTTTTTCCTATTCCTAGAGAGCTTATAAGCTCAAGGTATTTTTGCTTGCTTTCCCAGAACTCTCCAACAATCCAAAGCTCCACTGGAACTTTTTCCAGAACCTTTGGCATTGCCTCTATTAAGTAAGCCAGGCCTTTGTACTTTCTCACAAAGCCGAAAAAAAGAACCCTCCTGACTTTCAAACTTTTTGGGGCTTTCAAGCCGCTGGAAAAATCAAGCAGTGGAAGAAAGCCAAGGATTATTTTAGAGCCTGGTAGAAAGGTTCTCAAATACTCGAATTCTTCCTTTGAATTTACAATAACCTTGTCAGCTCTCTTGAGCATTCTCTTTGCAAAAAAACCAGCAAGAAAGGAATGCTCGTGAGGCAGGACATTATGGCATATGAAAACTTTCCTTGCCTTTTTTCCCAAGCCGAGCAAAACAGTCCAGTATATTGGATAGAGGAAAACATGCCACCATTCAAAGACAACCAGGCCGAAGTTCTGCTTTGAAAGCTTGAAGCCTGCTGAAAGCCAGCTTAAGGGATTCAAGCCAAGTTTCATGCTTACTCTTGCCTTCTTGCACTTGATGGCTTTTCTGCTGAAATCGCCTGCCTCCCTGCCCTTGTAAAAAAAGGTCTTGTAGAATTTTTCAAGGGAAAAAACAAAAACCTCGTTTCTTTCAGCGAGATTTTCCGCAAGCAAGGTGGTGTAGTGCGAGATTCCGCCCCTTACTGGATAGGTAGGGCCGATCACTGCAATTTTCATAAAAAAATCACCTGTCAAAGCGCTCTTTCTTCCGGTAATAAAGCAGTTCTTCCTGCACCTGCCTTTGCGCCTTGATTGCGTCAGCAATCAATCCTAAAACAATTATTTGGAAGCCAATCATCAGGAGGATTGCTGTAAGAATTGCTGTAGGAATGAATGGGGAAACCATGCCAGTAAGCAGGTAATGAATCAAAACCCTCAAGCCTAAAATAAATCCAATCAGCATCACAAAACCGCCAATCTCCAAAAAAGCCTTCAAAGGCCTGTACTGCACGTAATTGCGGATTATGATAATGCCCGCATTTCTCGCGTACTTCCAAAGGCTTGAAATCAGGCGGCTTTTTCCCTCCCTCTTCCTGAACTCGCAAGGAACTTGAAGCATTGCAAGGTTTTTGTTAAAGGCCTGGATAATGGTTTCCTGAACGTAAGTGTAGCGTGACAGGATATTCAACTGTAAGGCAGCCTCTTTGCTGAAAGCGCGAAAGCCTGACTGCGCGTCCCTTGTGGGAAAGCCTGAGACAAAACGCGTTATAGCGGTGGAAAGCAAATTTCCGAGCTTCTTGCCTAAAGGCATGTGCCTTAAAGACCAAACGTTCCTGTCGGTCAGGACAATGTCTGCCTTGCCTTCAAGAATCGGCTTTATTATTTTTGGGATTTCTTTCTGGTTATACTGGAAGTCAGCGTCAGTGTTCACTATGATGTCAGCTTTCATTCCCAAGGCTTGCTCCAGGCCATGCCTGAAGGCAACAGCAAGCCCGAAGTTTTTCCTGTGGGAAAAGATTTCATCAGCGCCTGCCTTTCTTGCAACTCTTGCGGTATTGTCCGTTGAACCGTCATCTATTACCAAGACCTCAACCTTGGAAATTCCCGCAATCTTTCTTGGAATTTCCCTGATTACTGAAGCAATGGTTTTTTCCTCGTTAAATGCAGGAATCATCACGACAAGCTTTTTACTCATTTGGGGCCTCCGGGCTTACAAACTTTTTTCCAAGAACCTTCTTTAAAAGCCTTAAGTCTTCTGCATCAATTCCCTTAAGCAAGAACATGCAGGCAAAATAAACCAGGATTCCCAAGGCAGCAAGCGTAAAAAATTCCTGGAAGGGAAAAGCGATTATTGCAAAAGACATTACCAGGCAGGAGAGTATTGCTTTAGGAATGAACGCAAGCTTCAGCAGTTTAACAACTTTTTGCGCTGCGATGAAAGAAAGCAGGAAAACAAGCATGGAGCTCAAGAGAACTGCTGTTGCTGCGCCTGTGAAAGAAATCTTTGGAATCAGGTAAAGGCTCAGGGCTACTGTCAAAAAAGCCCCGATGCCTGAAAACAAGGCGACTGTTTTCTGCCTGTCTGCTGCAAAAAGAAGGTTTGAGGACGCTGAATTTACAAAAGTGAAAAAAATGCTCCAGACAAGGATTTGCAAAACAAGCATTGACTGCGAGAAGGAAGAGCCGAAAAGCAATTGCACTAAAGGAAGCGCCAGGACTGAAACCCCGAAGGACAAGGGAAGCGTGAGAATAAACAACAGCTTGAACGCAAAATAATAGGCTTTTTGCAGCTCTGCCTTAGAGCTGAGGAAATACCTTGACATTACAGGATAGACAGGCATTACTATCAATGTGGGCAGGGCCTGCAGGCCTTCCAAGAATTTGTACGCAGCGCTGTAAATTCCGACAGCAAAGCTTCCCTGCAGCAATGAAAGCAAAACAGTGCTTATCCTTCCGGAAAAAGAGCTGAAAAAAGAGTTCAAAGCGAAAGGAATGTTCTGGAAAAGCAGGCTCTTCCAGAAAGAAAAATCAAACTCCGGCTTGAAGGCGGAGAATTTCTTTACCACGATGAAAAATCCAAGGATTGCGGTAAGCAATCCTGAAAGGAAAAAAGCAAAAGCCAGTCCTATCAGTCCAAAGCCTGAAAGCAAGGCAGCAATCCCAAAAACCATTACAGTGCCTTTTGAAAAAATAGTCAAAAAAGCGTCATAATGCATTTCCTCAAAAGCCTTGAACACAAACCTTGGAAGCGCTGCCAAAGAGTTCAAAACAACGTAAGCCCCAAGAAGATAGGTTGCGGAAACAACGCTTTCAGAATAGCCAAGCAGGTTTATCGAGAGAGCTATCAGGAAAAAAACAAAAGCGCAAAAAATTATCTTGATAACAAACAAGTTGCCCAAATACTTTGCAACAGCCTTTCTGTTTCTTGCCAAGTCCCTTACAACAGCCCTCTCAAAACCAAAGTCTGCAATTATTGAAAAAAGCAGCACGAAAGCAAAGGCAAAACCATAATTCCCAAAATCCTCCACTCCCAAAATCCTCGCGCTAAAGAGCAAAAGGATTATTGAAAAAACAGTCCACAAAACCTGGCCTGAAACAAGAAAGAAAGTGTTCTTTGCAACGCGCCTTGCCACGCTCATAATGAAGAGGCAGTTGAAAAAGCTTTTATTTAATCGCTTTTTATGCCTTTCCAAGCTTCAATAAAAAAGGCTGAAGGAATGATTGAAAGATTGAAGATTGAAGGCAAAGAGATAGTGCTTGTAGGAACAGCCCATGTGAGCGGGGAAAACACGAGAAAAGGAACATTCATTTCAATGAATGAAAACTAACACTTACCCTTCACTCAAATGTAAACCTTTATAAAGACATTTGAAGAGTAAGTTAAAGCATGAACAATTCAATAATGAAATGGAACTTTTGGTGGTCAAGCCCGGAAAAATTAGGCGAATTCAAATGGATAGAGCGAGACGCTCTAAAAAGCGCCACAGCATTAATGAAATCCCCCCGCATAAAGGACATAATCGGGGTTAGAAGAGCCGGCAAAACTTTCCTAATGTACCAAATTGTTTCCCGCCTTATAAAAGAAGGAGTTAAACCTGAAGAGATATTGTACTTGAATTTTGACGACCCCGAATTCAAGGAAATCAAAAAAACAATTTCGGCATCGCTGGAAATAAAACCAGACATAAAATATGTTTTCTTGGATGAAGTTCAAAACATACCCGGATGGGAGAGAGACATCAGGGCATATTATGACCGAAAAGAATTCAAACAAATATTTGTATCAGGGTCATCCGCCTCTTTAATTTCAAGAGATGTGGGAAAAACACTGACTGGCAGGCACATAACCATACTGGTTACTCCTTTTTCATTTAAGGAGTTTATTTCCAAACACAACATAAATTACAAAGATCCGTTTCAAAAAGAGAAAGTTACTCATTACCTGGAGAAATTTCTGCAAGAGGGGGGATTCCCCGAAACCCTAACAGAAGAAGCGGTAACCAACGAACCAATTCTTGTCAACACTTACAATGACATAGTTGTGAGGGATGTGGTTTCAAGATTTGGTGCAGATTCCGAAGCCGCAAAAAACCTGGCTTATTATTTAATGACAAACATCGGCTCCCAGTTTTCCGAGAACAGCGTTGCTAAATCCCTGAACATGCATAACGAAACAGTTAAAAAATACTTGGCTATGCTAAGCGAAGTTTTCTTGTTCTATTACATAAAACAGTTTTCATGGAAAGTCAAAGAGCAGATAAAGAAGGNNGCATTAGTGGAATTAAAAAGAAGAGGCTGCGAGGCGTATTTCTGGAAAGGCAAAAGGGAAGTAGATTTTATAGTCAGGAAAGGAAATAAATTAACAGCAATAAATGTTGCTTACACAGACACCCCACATAAAAGAGAAAAAGAAGGACTAATGGAATTCAAGGAAAAATACAAAGACGCAAAATTAGTAATAATAACAAAAGAATTAGAGCAAACAAGCGAAGATGGGATAGAGCATGTTCCGCTTTGGAAATGGTTGCTGAATGAAAATTAAAACATTCCAAACACAAAAAAAGAAGGATTCAAATGATAGAACGCTTGAAGCTT
>DUFJ01000103.1:0-1303 GCA_013331925.1 Candidatus Iainarchaeum sp. | reverse complement strand
GATAAAAATTGCCTTGCTGGACAGGAATGTTAAAATCACTTTAAAGAGGGCTTTTGCAAAGACAAGCCTGAAGGAAAAGATTAAAATCGCTTCAAGCCTTTTGTTCGGGCTTTTTTCAGAAGGCGAAAAAATCACAAAGGAAAAAGTAGAGGAAATGAAAAAAAAGGACATAATGACAGAGCTGATTCAAGAGCTAGCGAGGGAAGCTCCAGGCATAAAGCAGGTTTTAGTTGATGAGCGGGATTTTTACATCGCGCAAAAAATCCTGGAACAGGATTGCAAGAAAATAGTTGCAGTAGTTGGGGCAGTCCATGTTGAAGGAATCTTGCAAAATTTGAAAAAAGGAAAGCATTCTGTAAAGCATCTGGAAAAAGTTGCTGAAAAAAAGAGCGTTTTGAAAACAGCCCTGAAATTTGGAATTCCAGCAGTTTTTGCTGTTTTTTTGATTTGGGGATTTTACAGCAAGGGCTTCAGCGGAGGACTGAATGTTATAGCATGGTGGATTATCATTACCGGAGTTTTTTCAGCAATCGGCGCTTTGATTGCAAGAGCGCATCCTTTAAGCATTCTCACTGCATTTGTTGCAGCGCCTTTCACCACCTTACATCCTGCCTTGGCTTCAGGCTGGTTTGCTGCAGCCGCAGAGGCAAAATTCCGAAAGCCTAAAGTGAAAGACTTTGAAACATTGAACAAGCTTAACGGCTACAGGGACTTTCAAAAAAACAACGTAACCCACTTGCTCATAGTCGCTGCTTTCACAAACATTGGAAGCACTATCGGAGTAATCATTGCACTGCCGTACTTGGTAAAATTATTGTTTTAAAGGAATGACAAGTTATTCGGAAAGCTCATTAATTCTCTGCAGTATAGCCTCTTGACTGATTATATTAAACTCAAAAGGATCGGCATCTTGATTTCGCATAATGCTTTCCTGGCTTGGTTTGAAAGTGTTTAATCCTTTTACATTCCAATAACAGCCAGTGCCCTCTCTGCAGCCTTGGCACTGCACTCTTCCATTCAGAAGCGCCTTGTAGAAGATTGCCTCAAAGTAAAATAAGACTTAACTTTGTGTAAAGGTAACGTTAAAGATTATTTGTGAAGGGTTGTTATCAATAGTTGTTATTTGAAATCCATCTTCAGAATCATTGAATGATTGGCCTTTATTGAGCGTGGCTCCGCCAGAACCAGAATCAGTAAACCAATGTCCTTCTCCAGGATAAGATATCCCTGGATGAGGCGACATATCAAGCAGGCGAGTCATAGGATAAGGTTGATTTTCTTTCACAATGTTGTTTATCATTAA
>DUFJ01000042.1 GCA_013331925.1 Candidatus Iainarchaeum sp. | reverse complement strand
TACCCGTGCTTTTGGCCACGCCGGGAGTCGAACCCGGGTCGGAAGCTGGTTGCTGTCTTGCCTTTTTTCTTTTTTTCCGCAAGCTTCTATGCTATCCATTACACCACGCAGCCGTTTGTAATTAATAGTTTTCAAAATTTGTTTTTTAACCAGTGCCTTTTTTTCCAAGCGCAAGGGCTGCGAGAATTGAAAAAAGCACTGCAAGAGGCGTTATTATAACGTTTCCCAAAAACAGGAATAAGGAAGTAATGGTAATGGCTGCAATAAGCCAGTAAAAGTCTTCCACTGTTTGCAGCATTGGCACCTGCTTTTTCACCAAGTCAAAAGTCAACAATTGCTTGTTGTTTTCAAAATTTTCCAAAACCTGCGCTTTTAATGATTCTTTAACTTCAGGGCTGTCAAGCCTTGAATCCAACCCAAGCATTAACTGCACGAAGGCTTGAACGTCAGCATCTTCCTTTTCCTCAAGCTTTTGGAATTGCGGGGTTTGAATTACTGACTGCAGGCTTTGCTTTTGCGTTTGAATGAGCAAGCCAGCGCTTGAATCAGCCAAGTCTCCAGTACTAGCCTGTTTTAAGGCAATGTCTATGACTGCTTTCTCAAACTTGCTCGTGAACTCCTGCTGGTTTGAGAAAACAATGAACGCAGTGCTTGCAAAAAGCCCTATTGCAATTATCAGCACTGCTTTTTGGGAAGCGTTTGCTGAAGCCCTGAACGTTATGAATTTTTTCAGCTCTTGCTTTCTCAAGGAGGCTGTTTCGATAAGCATTGCAAGAGCCGTAATGAAGAAAACGCTGAGGAAGATTTTTTCAGTGCCTGCCCCGAAAGCAAGAAGGGAAACAATAAGAGCGACAGCACTTGCAGGCAGGACTGCTTTAAAGGCAAAATTCCTGCTTTTTCTCAAGCAGGCAGTGTTTGCTATCGCAAAAGCTATTGCCACAGAAACAAGCAAGCCTGCAAATTCAAGGCTCAAGAATTGCTTCAGGCTTGAGCTGATGCCTTCCAAACCCGCAAGCTTGACTGCTTGGATTCCTGAAGCGTTTAGAAAGAATGACGCTGCTAAAACGCTAAGGAATGCAATCGCAGAGTAAACAAGAGTTTGAGCTTTTTCTTCCATTTTATTCCACCAGTATTAAAACTTCTGCATTGTTTAAAACAATGCTTGTTTCAGCCTGGCTTACGAGCTTTCCCTGCATTTCGTGCAGCACTGGATAGGAGTGCAGAATGCCTTTTTGCATCAGCTCTCTCAAGCCGATTTTTCTTTCAAATTCCGAAAGCTTTAGCGAATTGTGAATCCAGCGTTCTGCAAAAGGCAGGGTTTTGTACTCTTTTTCAGCAAACTCTAGTATTTTCCTTGCTGCCTGGCCTCTGCAGGAAGCTGGATGCTCTATTGAAAAAATTTCCGCAACTCCTCCTTCCCTTACTTTTCCTTCTCCGTCAGTGGCGAAAGGCTCTATTGCAAAAGCAGTCCCGTCCTCTAAAGTTTTAGAATCCTTGTTCGCGTGGTTTGGAATTGTCGGAAAAGCATGGGCTTCAAACTCTTGCAATCCATGGCCTGAAAGATTGTACACTGGCTGGAATCCAAAGCTTTTGATTGTTTTTTCAATCTCTTCCCCGATTTTTCCAATCTCCAAGCCTGGCTTTACCAAGCTCAAGGCATTTTGCAATGCTTTCTCGCTTGCTTCCAAAAGCTTGGAGTGAGAGTTTGAAGGGTTGAGAGTGAAAGCGCAGTCTGCGATAAAGCCTTCAACATGCACTCCGATATCAACTTTTAGAACATCATTTTCCTGCAGTTCAGTCATGTCATTAAAGCTTGGAGTGTAGTGTGCTGCGTTGTGGTTTAAGGAAAGGTTTACTGGAAAAGCAGGCTTTCCTTCATTTTCCAAAATTTCCTTTTCTATCTTCTCGGCAATTTCCAAAAGCTTCATGCCTGGCTTTATGCTTTTTGCAGCGTTCTTTTTTGCCTGCGTTGCAATCTTTCCTGCCTTCAGGTAAGCCTTGAGTTCTTCCGTTTCCATAAAAAGAATTTTTAGTGTTTAGTGTTTTTAAAGTAAAGCAGCGCAAGAACTCCTGCAAAAGTTAAAAAAACAAGAGGCAAGGGAAGCTCTGGCACTGCTGCCTGTTCCCTTTTCACTATGATAATGGAGCGTTCGAAAGAGTCAACGTAGGTTCCGTCAGCAAGCTCGAGCCTTGCTTTCAGGACGTAGTTTCCAGTGTCAAAAGTTCCTAATGTGCTTCCTTGGAGAGTGTAAGCTACTTCTGAAGGGGTTGGTCGCGGCTGAATAGTATTTCTGGATTCCGAAAGCAAAGTGCTTGTTTCTCCAGCCTTGTAAAAGTTTATTTTCAAGACTGCGTTGTCTGGAGTGTTATTCAGTACTGAAACTTTGGCAGTAATGTTTGTTGCCATTGTTCCAATGGTTAAGGTGCTTGAAGGGCTGAGGGTAAAGTCAATTATCCTTAGCTTTTGAGGCTCTGGAACTGGCGTTGGCGGAAGAGCACATGCCGGATCAGCGGAACATTCAGGATCTGCACAGTCAATTAAACTATCGCCATCATCATCAGCAGAATTGTTGCAGATTTCGGGAGTTGGCGGAAGAGCACAGGCTGGGTTTGCTGAACAGTCTGGATCAGCGCAGTCAATCATGCCATCGGAATCATTGTCCGTGCCATCGGTGCAGTTTGTTTCTGTTGCAGGACTGACTGGGGGCTCTTTTTCATAGTAAAAGACTGCGCTTTCGTAAGAGTCCAGAGGGGTCATGCTTTGGCTTCCGTGCTCTATGGTGAATTTTACATTGCTTGAATAGTTTATTGGATCCTGCAGGTGAAGCCTGTACGCTTCAAAGCCTTGCAAAAGGTCAACGAAAGGAACTCCAGACATCAGAGTGGTTTTCCAAATTCCATTCCAGTACCATCCTCCGTTGAAATAATCTTCAGTTCCAGTGCCGTGAATTTGCGGGCTTGAAGAGCCGTCAACAAAAATTTTCTCATCGCCTTCCAAAACTGCAGACTTATCGCTTTTCACTGAAACAGCTGTTCCTACAATTTTTCCCTCCCCTGTCTTTTCAAGCAAAACCACGTCCTCTCCATCTCCATCCAAACCGTTTTTATTTCCGTATTCTATCTTGAAATTTCCGAATTCAGAGCATCCAAGATTGGGAGCGCCGTTTTGGTACGAGATTTCATACTCGAACTTGTCGATTTCTCCACTGCCTTGGTTTGTTATCTCGACTTTTGCGCTTTGGGAGT
>DUFJ01000069.1 GCA_013331925.1 Candidatus Iainarchaeum sp. | reverse complement strand
TTCTTTAAGAAGCTCTTGCGCTCTTTGAGCGCTCACTTGCTTTTCCTCAACCATTCTCTCAGCAATCTTGCCTATTAAATCTCCAGCCGCTCCTGCATTTACCGCAACATTCCTTGCGTGCAGTTTCATGTGGCCTTTCTGAATGCCTTCGGTTGCAATCGCTCTCATTGAGGCAAAATTAGTCGCCATGCCAGCACAGGCTGCAATCTCCGCAAGCTCGCTTGCTGTCTTGACTCCCAAAATTTTCAGGCAGATTTTCGCAATAGGGTGAGTTTTCACTGCTCCTCCAACCAAGCCTAGAGCCATTGGCAATTCTATCTCGCCTTTCAAATCGCCTTGCGGGGTTTTGGAGTATTTTGTTAGGGAAGTGTAATGCTCGCGGTTATAGGCTGCGAAAGAATGCGCTCCTGCCTCTATAGCTCTCCAGTCATTCCCTACAGCAATTACAACAGCGTCAATTCCGTTCATTATTCCCTTATTGTGCGTGGCGGCTCTGAATGGATCCAAGGCAGCAAAGTCTGACATCTCAAGCATTGCCTTCACTACCTCATCTCCCTTCACCAAGCCTTTGGTGCTTTCCTCCAAATCCTTCTTTGACCAGACGCATTCTGCTTTTACAGTCCTGTGGATTGCGAGGTTGGAGATTATTTTCGCGCGGGCAATTCCTCCAGTAATCCTTTCCAATTCTGGAGCTATTGCTTCAGCCATTGTATTGACTGCATTTGCCCCCATTGCGTCTCCGCAGTTCACAAGCAAGTGCAGTACAAGCATTCCATTCTCAAGTTTTCTGGCTTGAATGTCTTTTGCTCCGCCAGTAAGCTTTACTAGCACTTGGTCTTTGGAATTTGCCAGGGAAATAAGTTTTTCCTTTTCCGCAAGTATTTTTTCACTTGCTTTTCCCAAATCCTTGACTCCTGAAAGCATTATCTGGCCAATCATTAAAGGTTCGGAAGCTTTTGCTTTAAAGCCGCCGCTAGAACGGGAGAGCTTTGCTGCATTAGAGGCTGCAGCTATTACTGAAGGCTCTTCAATTGCCATTGGAACCAAGACTTCTTTTCCGTTCACTATGAAGTTTGTTGCAATTCCTAAAGGAAGCGCGAGAGTTGAGAAAACGTTCTCTATCATGCGGTTTGAGGTTTCAAAATCCAGCGCGGAATATTGTTTTAATTGCTGGAGTTCTTGGTCTGAAAGCTGCGCAAAATCCTTTAGGACTGCGAGCCTTTCCTCAAGGGTTTTCTTGTAGAATTCCTGCAGGTTTGAGGATTTTTCAGGCATTTTTTCCACACCTTATTTTACTCTTGCAGCCTTGCGCAAATTTCTCTTTACTACTGCTGGATTAACAATTTGGCCTGCTCTTATGGCTTCTTCTTTTATCAAACGTATGACTGCACTCTGCCTAAAAAGCATCCCTTTATTGCCTTCGGTTTTCAATTTGGCAACAATGTTTTTAACTTCAACTTCAGAAAGTTTGAGGCCGGTTTTTCTGGCAAGGGCTTGAACTGCAGATGTTCCAGACATTTTTCCATACCTTATTGAGCGTTTCAAACCAACTCTTTCTGGAGGAAAAGCCTCAAAAGCGCCCAATGCAGTAGCATGCAATGCCGAGGCATGAGAAACTGCCCTGCCGCCAACAATTGGCTTTCCCTTAAAAATCTCGAATTTTCCAATCCTGGCAATTCTGTAAACTGAAGGCCCAAGCTTTTTTACATTAATTCCTGTTTGAAGATGCAATTGGTCATGAAGATTTAGGACAACTTCCTCTAAAGAAGCATTTCCTGCCCTGTCGCCCAAGCCGGCAACAGTAACATGGACTTGAGAAGCTCCGCCGCGTACAGCAGCCAAAGAATTGGCAGTAGCCATTCCCCTGTCATTATGGACATGAATTGACAATGGAATCTTAACAATTCGCGACATTCTCCTAAATAAATGCCTTGTCTGGAAAGCATCCAGGCTTCCAACAGTGTCTGATAGAGTAATCATTGAAACTCCGCGCCTTTCAAGAAGGCGCGAGAATTTTGCCAAAAAAGAAAAGTCTGCGCGGGCGGCATCCATTAAAGTAACTTCAACTTTCAGGCCTTTAGAACTGGCGAATTCAACAGACTTTAAAGTCTCAACAGCATTTTTTGCCCTGCCGATTTTCATTGCGTCAGACTGGAGTTTAGAGCACGGAGTAAAAATATTCACTCTGCCAGCGCCGCTTTCTAAAACTTTTTGAATATCTGAAGCAATAGGGCGGGCAAGAGCGCAAAGCTCTGCCTTGATTCCAGCAGTTTTTAACTTTTGAAAAAGCTCTATCTCAGAAGCTGAAACCGCAGGAAAGCCTGCTTCTATGACATCAACGCCTAAAGAGTCAAGCTGTTTTGCAATCTGGAGCTTTTGCTCCAAAGTCCAGGCAATGCCTGGAGTCTGCTCCCCGTCTCGCAATGTAGTGTCAAAGATTTTCACGCGATTTTCCAAAAAGAACACATCTTTTACTGTTGTATCGTAGTATTTTGTGCTTTCTGTTGAATATAAGAGTGCATGGAAATTGCTGCTTTTTTTCCAGCAGCGATTGCTGCAATGACTGTCTTAGGTCCTGTGACAGCATCTCCTGCTGCAAAGATTCCTGGAATAGAGCTCATGAAGTTTTCGTCAACATGAATCTTGCCGTCTTGGGTCCTTAAAGGCTGCTTTACTTTGTCATCTGGAGAAGGCTTCAGGCCGATTGCAATAAGGACTTTGCTGCATTTTATTGTTTCAAACTCGTCAGTTTCTATTACAGTTCCGTCATCAAGCTCCGCCATTTTCTGCAGCTTTACTGCCTCCACAAGCCCCTNNCTGGAATTCTTCAGCCTTGAGCAAGTGCTTGAAGGCAACACCTTCATCCTTGGCTTCCTTCATCTCTTTGATTCCAAGAGTCATTTTTTTAGGGCTTTCCAAGGCAGCGATGGTTACTTCCTCAGCCCCAAGCCTTAATGCTGTTCTTGCTGCATCCATTCCAACAAAGCCTGCGCCAATCACCAAAACCTTGTCACCTTTTTCTATCATGTTTTTCTCGTGAAGGTTTTTTGCAATCAAGAAATTCACTGCAGGAATTATTCCTGAAAGCTGCTTGCCTGGCATTTCAAGCATTTTTGCCTCTCCAACCCCTGTTCCAACAAACACTGCATCAAAGCCGTCGTGCAATAAGTCAATTACTGAATTTTCAGAGCCAATGAACTGCTTTCTCTCAAACTTTACCCCGAGCTTTTTGATTTTTTTCAGCTCTTGCTCCACTACTTTTTTTGGCAAGCGGAATTCCGGCACTCCATACTTTATCACTCCGCCCATTGCCTTGCTTGAGTCAAACACTCTTACATTATAGCCAAGCTGGCTTAGCTCCAAGGCAACTGTCAAGCCTGAAGGCCCAGAGCCAACTATTGCGATTTTCTTTCCGTTCAAGGCTTGTTTTTTAAGGCTGGTTTTGAAACTGTCTCCAGCAAACTTTTCCAAGGCTCTAATATTGATTGGCTTTCCTTGCTTGGCTAGAATGCAGGCTCCTTCGCATTGGAATTCCTGCTGGCAAATCCTTCCGCAGATTTTCGGGAAATAGTTTGTTTCCTCTATTATCCTTACTGCATCTTCCCCTTTTTCCTCTGCAAGCGCTTTGATGAAGTCTCTTATCTGAATCCTTGCAGCACAGCCTTCAACGCAGGAAGGCTCAGGGCATTGCAGGCATCTAACGGCTTCCTTCAAGGCCTGCTCTTTAGAGAAGCCAAGCTCGACTTCCTTGAAGTTGTGCACGCGTTTTTTTGGATTCAAGACCGGAGTCTCAATGCGAAAATTGTTTCCATTACCATTAGGCAACTAAAGGGCTCACCTAAAAGTTTGACAAACCAGGAGAATAAAAACATTACGACAAAAACCAATGCTTTTTAAGACAGTTGCCGTTGAGGGCTTGCGAGTGCTCTCTCAAACTCTTCCCTGCTTTGGAAGCATTTTTGGAAAAAATCGCAGTAGTTGCACAAAACGCTCGGGCTTTTCGGAAAGGCGGAAAGCTCAAGGCTTTTGGAGCGAATGCTTTTAATGTCTGATTCAATCTCCTGCAAATCCTTCTCTGAAATAGGATAGTAAACGCTTTCCCCGTCCCTTACGTAAAAGACTGAAACAAACTTTGGCAGCTCTTTAAACTTCTTAAACCAGAGCCAGGCGTAAGCCTTGCACTGTTTTAAATCAGATTCTGCAATAAAGTGCGGAAGAGAGGATTTGGAAGTCTTGTAATCCACTATCGCAACCCCTTCCCCGTAAAGGCTCAAGGTCTTGTCTATAAAGCCTACAATATTGTCCTGGAGCAGTTCAATCTTGAACTCTCTGTGTTTTGGGTAAAAGTGCTTTTTCAAATTCTGCTCAAACCATTCGTCATCCTTTAACTCTTGCGCTTTATTGAATAGGGAGTATGCCATTTTCACGCAGAAGAAATCCAGAAACTCTTTAGTCTCTTGGTAAAGGAATTCTTTCTGTTCTTTGCTTTCAAAAATGTCNNTTCTCAATCTTTGCAATCTGGATGTTTTCAAAAAAAAGCTCAAACACTTTATGTATAATCCTGCCCCTGATTTGGAACACTGAAGGCTTTTCTGGAATTTTCAAGACATGCCTGTAATAGAACTTTGCCTCGCATTGCGCAAAAGTGGAAATTCCCGAAGGCGAAAGCCTGATGTTGTTTGGCATTGGAAATCTTTGGGTGAAAAACAGCTTTTAAAAGGTTTGAGGCCAGAGTTCCGGTGGTTTTTTTCGGCTCGATTACGGGTTTTTCACTTGTTCAAGTATTTTGCCTGTTGCTTGCTCCAGACTTTGTTCGGGGTTTTTTTAAGCCAGTCTGCGTACTGCCTTACAAACTCAAGCCTTTGCTGCCTGTTGAGTTCCATTTCTTTTTTCAACTCATCCAAATCAATCTTTGGGAACTTTTTCATAATGTT
>DUFJ01000009.1 GCA_013331925.1 Candidatus Iainarchaeum sp. | reverse complement strand
CTCTCCCTTATTGTATGATTCCCATTCCTTGTTTACCATTTGCTGGATTTGGTCTATCTCCTCGTCATTCAGGTGCAAGTATCTTCCTTGAATCTTTAAAGCCTCTTTTACTGGAATCATGCGAGGCTGCATTGAGATGCTGAATTTTCCGTTCTCTATCTCGTACAAAGGCCACAAGCCGCTTTGGACTGAAAGTTCTCCAACCTTTCTTCCTTTTTCAGTGTCCAAAAGCCAGCCTGGAATGCAAGGCGCGAAAAGCTCAATGTATTTCGGGCCGTAAATCCCAGCTGCCTTTTGCAGTTTTTTCATAAAGTCTATTGGATATGCTGTACAAGCTGTTGCAACATAAGGAGAATCGTGCGCTAGCATTATTTTAGTCATGTGCTTTCTTGGAATCAAATTGCCTCTTGCTTTTTTTTCAATAGGCGTTGTTGTAGTCCTTGCAAACAAAGGAGTTGCCGCAGTCCTTTGGTATCCAGTGTTTGCGAAAACCTCGTTGTTATAGCAGACGTGGATTATGTTCTCAAACCTGTCGAACATTCCAGACAATGCCTGGAAGCCGATGTCGTAAGTTGCTCCGTCTCCAGCATAAACAACTATGTTGACTTTTTTCTCAAGTCCTTTACGCTTTAATCCCATGAAAATTCCTGCAGCCGTTGAATCAGCATTTTCTATCGCGTTATGCACCCAAGGGATTTTGTAAGGAGTGAAAGGGTGATTTGCTGTCAGAGTCATGCAGCCTGAAGGATTTACCATTATTGTGTTTTTTCCCAAGGCTTTAAGCGTTAGTTTTATTCCCAAAACCGGCTGGCAGCCAGAGCAGGCGAAAGTCCCTGCAGCGATGTAATCTTCTCCGTCAATATCCTTGATTGTTGAAATTGGCTTCTGGCTTTCAATGCCTGAAATTTTCTCCCTTGCTTCCTGCTCTACGTCAGCCATTTGACCTCACTCTTTTTCGCTTTTTCCAAATCCTGCAGAATGCCTTCAAAATCCTGTTCGCTCAAGTGCTTTCCCCCCAAGCCTGCAATGTAATTGCATATTATTTTTCCCTCATCCTTCAATGTTTCGCAAACCTCGTTGTACAAAATGCCGCTCTTTCCCAAGCTTATGTTCTGGTCTATTACCGCAATTTTTTTGCATTTTTCCAAGGCCTTCCTTACGCTTTCCTTTGGCCAGGGCCTTAAAACCCTCAATTTTACCATTCCAACTTTTTTCTTTTCAGCCCGCATCTTTCTTACGGCTGCTTTTGCTATAGTTGCATTTGCCCCAATCATTACTATAGCAAGCCGTGCATCCTGCATCCAAACTCTTTCAACAAAATCATAGCTTCTTCCAGTCAATTGCTTCCATTCCTTGAAAGCTTTTTCCAGCTCTTTCAAGGCATTGTTCATTCCGCCCTGCATTTGCTCTTTAAAGAATTGGTAGTTCTCCAGGACCGGAGTCCCTAAAGTCATTGGCTTTTCCACGTCAAGCCTTGCCTCTAGCTTTAATGCAGGCAAAAACTTGTCCACTTCCTCCTGCTCCGGAATTTCAACAGGCTCTCGAGTTTCCGACAGGATAAAACCGTCCATTTCAATCATTGCTGGCAGCAGGACTTTTGGGTTTTCAGCAACCTTGTACGCAAGAATGATAAAATCCAACAATTCTTGGTTGTGCTCTGCTGCCATCATTATCCATCCGAAATCCCTGCAGCTAAAAAAATCATTATGGTCTGGCCAGAGAGCGATTGGGGCAGATAAAGCCCTGCTTCCGCAAATCATCACAATAGGCATTCTGGTGCCTGCTGTTATTGGCAATACTTCATGCATGAGCATTAGCCCTTGGCTTCCGCTGCTTACAAAAGTTCGAGTGTTGGTCATCTCGCTTCCGACAGCTGCTGACATTACCGAATGCTCGCTTTCCATGATGTTCAGGTACAGGTCTATCTTTCCTTCACTGACCCATTGCGCGAGCTTTTCCATCAGTTCGGTCTGTGGAGTGATTGGAAACGCAGGCACAGATTCCACCCTGCATAATTTCACAGCGTGCGCGCATGCTGTATTGCCGTCAGCCAGCTCTCTTGCCTTAATGATTTTGGATGTTTTCATTTTTTTCTTCTCTTTGCTTTTTTTCCAATAGCTCTTTCACTTCAATCTCATGCATTCCTAAAAAAAGAGCAATCTCTCTCACTGTCATTTTATTGCTTGTTGCAAAATTAGTGCTGTGGCTTAAGAGCCATATTTTCTCGTACAATGGCTTTACAGCAATCATTTTTGCCACTCCGGGCGCTAGAGAGATTCTTACTGGCTTTGCATTTGTAGCCAGAGTTGGCAGTTTTGCTTTTTTTCTTGCTTTTTGGGCAGCAGGGGTTTTCCTGCGCATGAAGCCTTTCAAACTTTCACCCTGCTTTTTTCAATGGCTTCTTTTACAGAATTTTCATCAATTCCCAGCAGCCTTCCAATCTCTACAGGCTCAAGATTGCGCGCCCCTGGGCTAGCCAGGTTTTCCTGCTCGCTCAAGAAGAGTATTTTTTCATTCATTGTTCTAAAGCTTGAAAGCTGTTTCAATGCTTCAGAATTCACTTCAATTTTTGAATGCTCAAAGCCTTTTCTGAAAATCCTTGGCTTTCTGTCATTCAAGCGCCTTTTCTCGCGCGCCACTTGCTCTGTCGGCGTCAAAGGCCTTCCTGTATTAGTGTAATGCCTTGTTATTATTCTGTGCAATGACATTCTTTCACCTTTTTCAAGCCTCTTTCCTGAACTGCAGCAAGTCGCTTCTTTCAATTCCATCATTCCTGTTCCTTTGCATTTCAATGCATTTTACTGGACAGACTTCTGCACAAGCCCCGCAGCCTTTGCATTCAATGTACTTGCTGTAAGGAAACCCGTCCTGCCTTTGCTTTATTGCGGTGTCTGGGCAGTGAACCCAGCAAAGCATGCACTTTATGCACTTTCCATAATCTATGACTGGCCTGAAGGTTTTCCAGCTTCCTGTATCAGGCATTGCTGCCTGGCCCTGTACTGTTGCTGGAATTCCCTCCCTTCCCTTGAATGCAAGCTTTTCCTGCAGTACTATCTTTTTTTCCATCAAACCATCTCAAAGCATTTTCTTGCTGCGTTAACGTTTTTCTGCAATACCTCTTCCTTGTACTTTCCTAACTCTACCCTTAAAGCCTTTTCCAGGCTTTCAAGAGTTATCACTCCAGGCAGTTTTTTCGCCAAGGCTCCAAGCATTGCAACATTAGCTATTGCCTTTCCGGTCTCCTGCAATGCAATTCCTGTAGCGTCAATGCTGTAAAAGTTTTTTCCGTTTTCCTTCTCTTGGGAATTGACAAGCACTATCGTGCTTTCCTTTTTGCCAGCAAGGGTTTTTTCCCTAGGTATTGAATCATCAAGTATCACTATAAAGTCTGGAGAGAAAACATATCCTCTTGTTGCAACGCAGCCTTTCTCAAGCCTTACAAAACTTGTTAATGGCGCTCCCTGCCTTTCGGCCCCGTAGATTGAGAAGTCTTGAGTGTCAAACCCTTGCAAGAATGCCGCTCGACCTAGAATCTGCGCTGACTTTTGAACGCCTTGTCCTCCCCTTCCGTGAATCCTGAACTCTAGCATTAAACCACTAACAGTTAGGTTTTTTTGTTTTAAATCCTTTTGCTTTTATAATAGTTCCAAATGAGTGGTAAAATCCCGAAAAGAAAGGGGGTTTGCGCTGTTGTTTTCAGAAACCGCAAGGGCAAAACAGAGTTTTTGCTATTGTACCGCGTTCTGCACTGGAAAGGCTGGGAATTCCCTAAAGGCGGGGTTGATGGCAAGGAAACAGCCCTGAAAGCCTTGCAGAGAGAATTAATGGAGGAAACCAGCATTTCGGAATTCAAGAGTGTTAAAAGCTTGAATGCAAGGCTTGAATTTTATGACAGATTCAGGCGCAGGGTTTTTTCAGGAAAAGCCTTTCTTGTGGAGTTTTTTCCTGACTCTAAAGTAAGCATTGCAGAAAACAAGGTCAAAGAGCACTCAAGCTTTCGCTGGGTTCCAAAGAAAAAAGTTTTGAAAACCTTGACTTACAAGACTTGGGAGAAAGTTTTCAGGAAAGCGCTAAAGTTTTTGTAAAAAAGGCGTTTTGCTTAAGGCAGGAACTCCTTGTTTTGGGAAGGTTTTTAAAGTGTAAATATAGTGTAATCTTTGTGCAGTATTAATGACTACACTTAAGATTGTAAAAACAGCCCATTTTCAAAAATACCACGAGCGTTTTGTTCCCTGGAGCTTGGTTGTTGAAACAATCTTTACAGGCAGGCAGAAAAGAAAAGGTCATGACTTTATTGAATTCAAGGGAAGGAGCATTTACGTGTTTTGCAAGCAGGACAGGGCAAGAGGCGTTTTGAAAGTTATTAATGCAAAGAGGTTGGAAAAATGAAGTGCAAAAAGTGCGGAGGAAGGCTTAAAAAATTCAAGGTTGAGGTTGAGGGAAGCGATTTGCATAGCGAAGGCTTTGAATGCGTTAAATGCGGGGAATTGTTTTTTGATGAGGAAAAAAGCAGGAAGGTTGTGGCTGACTTGAGGAAAAGGGAATTCCTTGAAGAATTGCCTGCGCTAAGCATTAAGCAAAAGGTTGTCAAGCTTTCAAAGGACAGGCTTGGCTTTTATTTCAACAAGGATATAGCAAGATGCGTTAACCTAAAGCCAGGCGGAGAAATTGAGGTAAGGCTGCTGGATAAAAAGCGCATTTTGGTTGAGGTGGAATAGCCAAGTCGTTCAAGGCAAAAATTCCTTGTTTTTAATCTTGTCAGGAACGTATTTTTCCGTAATGAACCTGATTCCTTTCTTGCTCAAGGCTTCCAATTCCAGCTTGTATGCTTTTTCCTTCATGTTCTTGAACTCTTCCTTCCATTCTTTCTTCTGGAACC
>DUFJ01000038.1 GCA_013331925.1 Candidatus Iainarchaeum sp. | reverse complement strand
GCGATGTGCTCTTCCTTCAAGAGGAAGGCTTTTTCTGCCTTTAGCTCTTGCTTGGAAAAGAAAGGGTAAACCACGATTCCAAAAAGCAATGCTGCAATTCCAGCAATCACTGAAAGCAACTGCACGTTAATTATTATGTAAGCGCAAACCAACAGGCTTGCAGCCAGTATTGCTTTTTCAAGCCTGGTTTTGCGCTTGTTGAGCCTGAATGCTGAAAGCGTTACAAGCAAAAAAACAAGCGCAAAATTAAAGGTTGCAAAAATCACGAAGTCCTTGATTTGGAAAAACAAGGTCAGGGCAAAGGCTGCAATCGAGTGAAAAGCCAGGGAAGCCACAGGGCTTGAGTATTTTGGGTGCAGGCGTGAAAGGAATTTCGGAAAATAGCCGTCTGCTGAGAGTGCAAAGCCAAGGCGCGATGTGCCGATAATATTGCTTTCATCGCTGCCTGAAACAGAAAGCATCGCGCCAACAACCATTATCAAAGCGCCAATTGCTCCAAGGCTTAGCGAGGCCGCAAGAGCCAATGGCGCATCATGGCCTGCAAGCTGCATTCCCGCAATCGCAATCAGGGAAATGTTTGTAATAATGTAAAAGAATGCTACGATTGAAACTCCTATTATGATTGCTTTCGGGATTGTCTTGCGCGGATTTTTGATTTCTCCTGCAGGAATTGTGGCAAGTTCAAACCCTACAAAGGCCCAAAACACCAGGACGATGATTTCTCCAAAGCTTTCAAAGCCGAAAGGGGAAAAGGGGCTGAAGTTTTGCAAGGATTGGGAAGGGTTTGAGGCAAAAACCCAAAAGCCAAGCAGTATTATCAGCAGCAAAGGAAGGAGCTTTATTATTGTCAGGACATCATTAACCTGCGCTGCTTTTTTGATTCCAAAATAGTTGGTTAAGAAAAGAAAAGCCAGGAATAGGGCTATGAGGATTGTTTTTGAGAAAAAGTCTATTGGAACAAGAAAGTTCAGGTATGCGACAAAGGCAAGCGGGAAAACGCACATGCTCGCAAGCTCCGCAAGCCAGACAAGCCAGCCTGAAACAAATCCTGGAAAGTTCCCGAAAGCCTGTTTTACGAAAGCGTAAGGCCCGCCGCTTTTTTGCACATGCCTTGCGCATTGCGAGAAAGCAAGCGCTGTGATTATTGCAAAAATTCCTGCAACAATCCAGGCGAGAATGCTGGCAGGGCCAAGCTGGCGCAAGCCAAAGGCTGTTGCGATATAAACATCCGCGCCTACGATTGCGCCAATGACAAGGTTTGTAGTGTCAAACAAGCCGAGCTTTTCTTTGAAAGGCATGCATTAGAGAGAGAATTTTTGGGTATTTTAATTTTTTGGGGGAAAAAGGCGGAAATCAATAATTTGGCAATTTTTCGGCAATAACTTTAAAATGTTTTCCTATTTAAATTGGATTACAACTGCCTTTTCGATTTCTAGCGCTGCAGCAAAATGGTGTTTGACGAATGGAGAGCTTGCTTTCAATTCATTATTGAGAACAGCCATACAGCCGTCAGCACGCAATTTTGAAGAAATTGGAAGGAAAAAATTTAATGGTGAGCCTTTTGGGAGTCAAAAACCTTCAAGAAAATTATTTGGTGCCAAAGCACGAGATAGTCCCGAAAGAAAGAGCGCAGGAAATTCTTGCAAAATACGGCGCTGACGCCAAAAAACTGCCGCACTTATTGCGCGAAGACCCAGTAGTTGAAGAGATCGGCGCCAAAAAAGGCGATCTTGTAAGGATTGTGAGGGAAAGCCAGACTGCAGGGAAAGCAATCTATTACAGGATTGTTGTCTGAAATTTTTTTCGGAAGAGTGAGAGAATGGTTTTGAAAACTTGGCCTTTGATACAGTCTTTCTTCAGGGAAAGAAACTTCGCGTCCATGGAAATAAACTCCTTCAACCAGTTTGTTGACATGAAAATAAAGGAAATTCTGGAAGAAAACAAGGAAATCGTTCCAAAGATTGAAGAAGTGAAGATAGAGCTTTCGGACATTGAAATCCAAAGGCCAAAAATAACAGAAGCTGACGGCTCTCCAAGGATTATCTTTCCAATGGAGGCAAGGCTTAGGAACAGGACCTACAGCGCTCCAATCTACCTTACGATGCGCTTGCTAAGGAGAGACGTTGAACAGGACGTGAAGAAAGCTTACATTGGAGAGCTGCCGATAATGGTAAAGTCCAACAGGTGCTGGCTTGATGGAAAGACAGAGGAAGAACTGATTGAGATTGGAGAGGATCCGAAAGATTTTGGAGGCTATTTCATAATCAACGGTTCGGAAAAGGCGCTAATGACGCAGGAAGTTTTGGCATCAGACAGGGNNTGGTAAGCCAGCAAGCGCAGGAGAGGATTATAAGCGAGGTAATTTCAACAAAAGGCGCTTTTAAAGGAAGGGTGAGGATTCAAAGAAACCCTGACGGCTTGCTGTCAGTAAGCTTTCCAGCATCTCCAAGAAAGCTCCGCCTGTTCACTCTATTCAAGGCTTTAGGCCTGGAGCAGGACAAGGAAATCATCGGAGCCTTTGACGAAAGGCTTGA
>DUFJ01000019.1 GCA_013331925.1 Candidatus Iainarchaeum sp. | reverse complement strand
TTTTGCTTAATTTTCAAAAAACTTTTTAATCCTGTTTTTGCTTTCACTTTTTCCTGTGCCTTTTTTTAACTTGCTCATGCCTTGCGTAATGGTGCAGCACTTGCTTTTGGTGCTCGTGCTTTTCCTTCAAAAGCCTTAACTCTGCCTCTTTCTCTTCAACAAGCTTTTTGAAATGCTCAAGGAATTCGCTTTTTTGCTTTAGCTCTGTTTCCAAGCCTTTGGTTTTTTGCACGAAGTTTTGCTGCATTTCCTTCTGCAACTGCATCTTGTGCTCTTGCAATCCAAGCAATTCATTGGCGTAGGTCTGCCTTAAGGAAGTAGTCTCATGCTCTAAATCAAGGGCGAATTTTCTTGCAAAGTCTCTCTCTTTCTTGAGCATTGTTATTGTTTCAAGGCTCTTGCTCATGAATTTTGACAAAAGCTCGTCAAGCTGGCGGATTTTCTGCTCTAAAACTGCCTGGCTTTTTTCCAAGCGTTCAATGCTTCCCTTGTTCTCTAGAGAGATTTTTTGCACCTCGCTGCTTGCAACCTCAAGGCTTTGGGCTGTCTTGTTCAACTGCTCTTCAATGTCTGCTGTTGTTTGCTCTTCCACTCTTGCCAAAAGGCCTTGAGCCATTATTGAATTGTGTTTTTTCTTTAAGGCTTCAAGCTCCTGGTCTTTCAGGCGCAATAATTGCAGGACATCTTGTGCCTGCCTGCTTCCTGTAAATGCTTTTTTTTCAGCGTGCAGGCTTACGCTTGCTTTTTCAGCAAAATACCTCAAGTTCAATAGAGCTTTTTTTGCCTTCTCTTCCACTGCGCTGTAGGTTTCTGGAACTTCTCCCTTTTCGGAAATTTCAGTGAATGCCGTTGTTCTTGAGGCTTTTTCCTGCTCGAACTGCAGGTTTCTTTTCAGAAAAATCAGCAATTCGCTTAGTGCCTGCTGTTGAGTTCCAGTTTCTATTGAAATTCCGTCCTGGCTTGCTTTTGCTTCAAGCTCTGCAAGCTTTTCCTTGAGCTCGCTTGTTTTTTCCGCAAACTCTTGCAGGCTTTTCACTAGCGTTAGCCTTGACTGTTTCACTAAGGCTTTTTCCTGCATGGATTGCATGAAAGCGTCAATCCTTGCTGAAAGGCCTGAAAGCGTTTCTGAAGCCTGCATTTCCATCCTCAAAAAGCCTGTAGGAAACCGCTTAATTTATATTTTTCGTTTTCCTCCTTGAATCATGCGCTTTTTAGAGGATAATGGCTTGCGGATTTTCAACGGCTCTTCCATTGCGATAGACTGTGCAAAGCCAAAGGACGGAGAGCTGGCTGTCATAACGCACGCTCACTCTGACCATATTTTTTCAGGAAAATCCTTCAATGGCAGTGTTCTTGCCTCTCACGAGACTCTTGAACTGCTTAACGGAAGGCTTGGAAGCGCAAAGCCTGTTGGAAAGAGGTTTTCTGAAAAAGCCGAGTTTGAAGGTTCTGAAATAAGCCTGGAAAGCTCGTGCCATGTTTTGGGCAGCGCCCAAGTGATTATTGAAGGCGAAAAGAAAGTCGTTGTCACCTCTGACTTTCAGCTGCAGGAAAGCCTGATGCTTCCAAAAGCCCAAGTGCATTCTGCGGACATCCTAGTAATTGAGAGCACTTTTGGATTGCCAGAGTTTGAGTTTCCGAAAAGGGAAAGAATTTATGGGGAGATTGGAAAATGGGTTGAGGCTAATGCTGGAGACGGAAAATTTACTGTTCTTGCTGGCTATTCTTTGGGAAAGGCGCAAGAGCTTTGCAAAATCCTCTCCCAGTATTCACAGCAGGTGCCTTTAGTGCATGAGAAAGTTTTTGAGTTTAACAAAAAGTACGAGAGCTTGGGAGTAAAGCTTGGAGGCTTTGAGCTCTTGAACCATAACCTGAAAGACTTTAACGTCGCAATCCTGCCTCCCCACATAGTAAGCAGGGAGTTGCTTCAGGCATTGCATTTTTCAACTGGAAGAAAAGTGGTTGCTGGAATTGCGACTGGCTGGCAGTCTTACAATAATGCGTTCAGCAAGATTTTTCCCTTAAGTGACCATGCTGATTTTGAACAGTTAGTGCATTACGTGAAGGAAAGCGGAGCAAAAAAGGTTTTCACAACCCATGGTTTTGCAAAAGAGTTTGCCAAGCATTTGGGCAGGAAGCTTGGAGTGCAGGCCAAGCCTTTGGACAGCAAGTGCCAGAAAACCTTGGAAGAGTTTTGCGATTGATTAAAAAGCCTGGGGAAAGGCTAATAAACTTGGAGAAAGACTATTTCTAATGTAAAAGGCGGTTTTTGTTGAGGATTGGATTTGTTCTTTTGGCTGGAGTTTTTGCGCTTCTTGTTTTAAGCGGTTGCGTGAGTGTTGCGAGTTTGGAAATTCAGGTTGTTGATTCTGAAGGTAATACTGTAAGTAATGCCTTGGTTAAGGTTGTGAAAGAGTCTGGCGTTGCTGTAAGTTCGGTTTCAACTGACTCTGGAGGCAACGTAAGCTTGAGCTTGAGTGTTGGAACTTATAATATAATAGTTGAAAAGCAAGGCTTTGAGCCTGCTTCCAAGAGTGTGGAGTTAAAGCAGGGTGCTAATAAGGTTTCAGTTACTCTTTCTGCGGCTGAAACACCTGTTCCAAGTCCAGGCCTTCCTCCAAACCAGGACATCAGGACTTTGCCTTTCATGATTCCTGGATTGGTTGAAAAGCCTTCTGAAAAGCCTTTTAGCCCTACAGGCCTTGCTGTTTTGACGGATTCTGCGCAAATCTCTTGCGGAGAATGGAAGTACTATTCTGCTGAAGAATTTACTGGAGCGAATTCTGGATGCACTTCTTCAATGCACCCAATACTTTCAGCAGTTGATGACACAACTTTTGGCTTTTGGGAAAAGCCCGCTTCTTTCGAGCAAGGCTTTTACAAAACAAGCTTTTTGGTTGAGAGTTCTGAAGCTGATTCCTTGAATGATTTGAGGCCTAGAATCAGCTTGAAGGACAGCAAGCTTTATTACATTGGCCAGCTAACACAGACTCAAGCAGGCAGCATTATTTCCATCTACCATGAAGTTCCTTTGGACCAGAATGGTTTGCTGTCTTTTGATTTGATAAACTTTAATGGAACTACTGCAAAGCTTAACGTAAATCACGAGCTTTCTGTAATTTTGACCAAAAGCATTCCGGAATCTTTTGAGTTTGAGCCCGGGATTTCTTTGAATGACTGGAACACGCTCAGCGCTGCAGCATTTTTTAAAGTTCCTGCTTTTGAGCAATCAACAAATGAATGCCCTGGATTGTGCATTACCACGCAAAGCGTTGATGGCAATGAGTTTGGGGCTTTTTCAAGCCTTTTCTTCGACCTTGAAGCAAGCAAGGTTTACAAGTTTTCTTTTGCCATTAACGCCGGAGACAATGCTCCGTTATTGCGATTGAGGCTTAATAGTTCTGATTTTAAAAAGTCAAGCATGCTTGTTTTTTATCCCCAGCAAGGCCTTGCAACCTATAATCTTTATTATGAAACTAGCAGCGAGCCTGCAGAGAATAGCGTTTCCTTAAGCTTGGACATGGCTAACTTTGACACTGGAAAGCAAGGCCAGAGGATAGAACTTTCTGCGGTTTCAGCGTTCAAGCAGGATGTTATCATAGAGCAGCCTTCAGGAAACGGTTTTTTGGAGATTGAAGTTGTTGATGGAAATGCAATGCCATTGCCTGCTGCTTCTTTAGCAAGAGTGCAAGTTTTGCAAGGAGACTTTGTTGAAGTCCAAGAAGTTAATTCTGAAGGGCTTGTTTTTTTTGAACTGCCTAATGGCGTTTATAATGTCAGGGTAATGGCTGAAGGCTATTTTCCAAAAGATTTTGATATTAATATTGATGTCAATTTTACTGAAAGCGAACTCGTTGTTTTGACCAAAAAGCAAATTTCCGGAGACCCGGAGCTTGTGCCATTGCCAGGGCTTGGGCTTGCGGTAGTGTCTGATTCCTTAAGCAGCGTAGAGAGAGACAGTAAAGTCAATTTTACATTGTATGGAAAGAATTTTGACGAGGACACGCAAGTATTGATTGATAATGTTTTAGTAACTGATAGGTTCCCCAATGCAAAAGTGGAAGTGCAAGATTCTTACACCATTTTTGTTACACTTATCGCGGACGACGCCTTTTACGCAGTATTTCAAGGAGCAGGGCTTATTCCTGGAAACGACGGTCTTTATCAAATCTTAACTGATGATTCTGAAAGGTCAAACATTAGCTTCTTTTCAAGCTATGCTGATTTTAACTACTCGGGAACGCATGATTTTGCTGTAAGAAAGCCTTCCATAACGCTTGGCGGAAGTAGAAATGCTGAAAACAAGGGAAGTGCTTTTTTTGATTCCAAGCTTCAGCTTGCTGGGGGTGCAATTCTTTCGGCCGAGCAATGTGCAAAGATAAAGCAGAATCCAGCGCCAAAAGGCCCGCAAAAGCCTGACTGTGAGGGAAGGTTGTATTACGAATGGGAGGAAAGCTATAACTTGATGGAGTTTGACGTAAACAAGGGCGGAAACATAGAAAGGCAGTGTATTGATTTAGGAAAGGTAAGGATTGATACAAGAATGAGTTGTGTTTATACTAGAACGATCGACAATTCGACAGGCACTCCAAGAGAAGGCTCGAAAACACCGCATGCTTTCATGATATCTCAAACGAGGCTCGACACTAGTATAGAAGTCGGTTCAGTTTCGTGGTGGACTGCTACAATCTACACAACCCCACTAGGTTTTTTTGCTCAACTTCCAATTATTTTTGTAGTACGTGTGAGGAGCGACGATCCAAATTCTCACTGGTATCAACTATACTATAAAACCAAGCGTAATGAGGGCTTGGTTTCAGAAAGCAAAGCTAAAGTGTCAACTTCTGGAGACGGTTTCGTCCACTACACTTCCTTCCGTTCTTTTACCAAGGAAGGCGCTGAAATAACAGCAACTGTTAGTTCGGTTGGCCCTACTGGGGAAATTCCCACCGATGTAAGCTTGCGAGTGATTACAAAAAAGACAGAATATGACACACTTTCCAAAACCAACCAAACAATTAAAGACTATCCGGGAGTTTCTTTTGACGGCGGCTTGACAAGGGATACTGTGAGCGTGGTTACTTCCTCAACCTATGAAACTCGGAACAAAATAAAAGAATGGCAGCTAGTAAATGGAGAGGAAGCCGAAGCGTCTTTGGTTGAGCAGGATGACGCTTACAAGGGAGTTTATTCGGCCAGCTATTCTCAATGTATTAGGACTGATGAATCATGCAGGCCAGTAAATCGTTCTTCGCTTTCCATATTTCCAGCATTGGAAAAAAACAGTGGCGCTGTTTCTTTTGCAGATTTAATGTGCAATAATGTCCGGATGACAAAAGAGACATTCGCAGAATATGCGAAGTACAAATACCTGCCTGGCTGGAAGGAAACAAGCTCTTGCAATAAAAGCTATTCTTATGTGTTAAATGCGGAACCAGATGCTGCAGCCAAATGCGCTTATATCGTAAGTGCAAGCTCATCAAGCCCTCAAGACTGCGCAATTCCATCCTCGGCAAGGAGAGCTGATTAACATCATTGATTAAAAAGGAAAAGTTTCAAAATGCTAGCGAGTATGCGCGCTATAAAACTGTTTTTGGCAATACAATTTTAAACAACCTTTTGCTTTTTTTAAACAGTCAGGTCTTTTGAATGCTGTCTAAAAAGCAGGCATTGCTTATAGTTGCTTTAATCGCTGTTGCAGCAATAGTTGCCGTCCTTTATTTTAGCTTTTTTGCGCAA
>DUFJ01000026.1 GCA_013331925.1 Candidatus Iainarchaeum sp. | reverse complement strand
CCCGATTGCGAATATTATTCCCCAAATGCTGCCGAAAAAAGCCAGCGGCTTGTAGTCCCGAAGGCTTCTTGCTATTATCAGCATTGCCTTCAAGCCGTAATCAAACCAGTTTTTCACGATCTTTGACTTTCCTTTCCTTTGCTCCCTCGCCAGCTTGCAGGGCACTTCAACAATGTCAAAGCCCTTGTTTGCCAGGTCCATGAAAACCTCTTGTGTGTAAGTGAATTTTCCAAAAAGAGTCATTCTTAGCGCTGTTTCCCTGCTGTAAGCCCTAAAGCCGCATTGGGTGTCAGTGAATTTTTTTCCTGCCGCAACGCTTATCGCTTTAGTGAAGAGCCAGTTGCCGATTTTCTTGGACAAAGGCATTTTTGGCTGGAATTCTTTCAAAGCAAACCGCGAGCAAGTTGCCATGTCGGCTTTTCCTTCCAGCACTGGCGCGCAAAGCCTTTCGATGTCTTTAGGGTTGAACTGGCCGTCAGCGTCAATGTTTACAATAATGTCAGCCCCCATTCTTAGAGCATTGTCCAAGCCAGTCCTGAATGCATTCCCCAAGCCCTTGTTTTTAACGTGCTTTACAATCTTGTCTGCTTTAGCTTTTCTTGCATTTTCAAGAGTCTTGTCCGTAGAGCCGTCATCCACTACTAAAACTTCAACCTTGGAGAATCCAATAACTTTTTTTGGAATTCCCTTCACTACTTCTTCTATTGTTTCCTGCTCGTTGAATGCAGGAATCATTACTACAAGTTTTTTCTGCAATTCAAAAGACTCTCCGGAACGATTAGGCTTTGTTTTTAATAAAGCTTTACTGGTTTGGCTAGTGAAAGCTTTTTATCAATTGCCTTATCACTTTTGAACCATTTTTTTGTCCAGCTTATTAAACACTTTTGGGCTTTTTCAATACCGTGGCTCTTTCGGAAAAAACCGCAATTACGCTGGCGGCCTTGGCGCTGGCTTTAGGGGTATTTGCAAGGCTTTTTGGATTTGCCGTACTGCCCGAAAGCGCTTACGCTGATTCATTGTTTCATTTGAGGATAATCTCTGAAGCGCTCAAGACAGGAATTATTCAAACTCCGGACATGCTTACAACACCGCTGTATCATTACTTGAATTTTGCTTTTTACTCCATCACCAGGCTTCCGGTGCAGATGCCTTTCATCCGCATAATCCCTTTTTTTGTGATGCTGGCGCAGATTATTCTTTCTTTTCTGATAATTTCAAGGCTTTTCAAGTCAAGGGCGGCAATTCTTGGCGGAACTGCTTTTGTGGCAGTTTTCCCGTGGCTTGTAAGGTATTCGCCAGTCAATTACATTGACTCTTTTGCTTCTGTAATGCTCCTGCTTTTTTACTTCTTGCTCTTGCGTTCTTTAGAAAAGCCTTCAAAAACCAGCCTTGCATTTCTTTGCTTGAGCATTCCGCTTGTCGTCCTGTCGAAAATAACTGTTGCAATTCTTTTGCCTATCCTTCTTGTTTCCTGCTGGGTTTTGCTTTCCAAAAAAACATCAAAGCAGCTGCTTGTTGGGGTTGTTTCAGTTGCCTTTGTGCTTTCAATAGCCTGGTTTGCTTTTTCTTATTTTTCAAACCCTTCAAGCGCAGCCCCTGCTGCTGAAACTGTTTCCAGGGCACTGCCTTGGCATGCTCTTCTGCCGCAGAATCTTTTCAAATCTTTCATTTCGTTCTTTGACTTTCCTCCGGACAGCGCTTTTTCAAACTTTCCGTTGCTGAAGCAAATTCAATGGCTTCCTGCAGCATTGGCTTTTGCACTTTTGGCCTTGCCTTTGGCTTTTTTCGCCTTGAAAGGCGCTTGGAGCGCTTTGAGGGAAAAAAGCAAGATATTGCTTTCAATGCTTTCGTGCTTTCTGCTCTTGCTCGCCCTCGCAGCGTACAACAGCATTGATAATAATGGCGTGTTTTACGTTCGTTACCTGATTCCAGTCATCTCTCTTGTAGGATTCTTCTTTGCCAAGGGGATTGAAACAGAAAAGCCTGGCAGGCTTAAAACAGCCGCTTTTGCTGCCTTGCTGTTGTTTGCTTTCTATTCTGCTGCCCTTTCAAGCTTTTCAGCATTGCAGTACAAAAGCATTGCTGAAAGTGAAATGCCCTTGTATGATGCAATAAGCCATCTCCCCGAAGATTCGAAAATTGCTTCATTAAACAAGTACAGGCAGGTTTCTTTCTATTCTGGAAAAGAATCTTCGGGGCTGGCTGGGATAGGTTCAAACTCTGCAGGTTTTCAAGTTTATGCCGCCCTGGAAGGCCAAGGCTTTTCCCACCTTGCAGTTACTTGCTATAATGATGATTGGAACCCTGCCGTCTTGCAGGAACTTGAAAGGCAGGGAAAGCTTGCCAGTGTTTTTTCAAGAGACTGCCTTAATCTTTTTGAAATAAAGTGATTTTTTAAGCCCTGATTTTTTCTTTGAATGAAAGCACCGCTCCAAAAAAACCCAGAATTAAGTATCCAAAGAAAAGAAAAAGCAGCGAGAATGAAATGCTCTTTTCCGGGCTGATTCCCGCAAAGGAGAAAAGAAAAACAGCTGTGGCATCCCTTGTGCCAATTCCTGCAATTGATATTGGGATTGTTTCAACTATCAGCAATATTGGAATGCAGGCTGCAATGAATATAAGGTCGGCATTCAATTGAACTCCCTGTGCTATCAAAAGCGCGAAAGCAATGGTTAAAGCCCAAGACAGTAGGCCGAGAATAATGCTTTTTGCAACTTTTTCCTTGTTTTTTGCAAAACTTTTCAACGCCTTGTAAAATTCGTTAAAGAATGATTTTGCTCTTCCTTTAAATCTTTCAGGAATTATCAGCCTGAAAAAAGGCTTTAGGACTATCCTGGCTTTTTCCCTGCTGAAAAGCATCACACTCAATGCAATGCTTAACAATATGGCTGCAAGTATTGCAATCTCAAAGCCTTGGTTTTGGAATTTTTCAGCAATGACTAATAGTCCTATTGCGGCAAGGCAGAACAGGAGTATAATGTCTATAATCCTGTCTATTACTACTGTCGCCAGTCCCGAAGCAAGCCCCCTTTTCCTGTCTTTTATGAATAATGCCCTTGCAAAGTCCCCAATTCTTCCCGGGCTTGCCAGGCTTAGTGCAAATCCGATTGAGAAAGCCTTGAATGCTTTAACATTGGAAATTTTATGCCCGGTAGCCTCCACAATTTGTTTCCACTTAAGTGATTTTACAAAAGCAGTCACAAAAGACAGGATAGCGGCTGCAAGCAGGAATTCAGGTCTGGCCTTCTGCAGCTGGTTTAAAACCTCCTGCAGATTGACTTGCGTTAGCAATATGCCAAGCACGATAATTCCCAAAACAGGCAGTATTATCTTTTTCATTCAAAAAATATTTGTTGCGCTTGCTTAAAAAAACGTGCTTTTTTATGCAGGGATTATTTAATGCTTTCTGGAAATTAGAATTGTACAATGTTTGCTGTTGTAATTCCAACCTATAATGAGGCCTCTAACATCAGGCTTTTGGCAAAAGAAGTGCTGTCAGTTGGGAAAGAGTTCTCAGTAATAATAGTTGATGACGACTCTGGGGACGGAACCGGCAAGATTGCCGAAGAACTTAGGCGAAAAAGCCCAAAAAGGGTTTTTGTAATCCACAGGAAGAAAAAGCGAGGCCTTGGCGGAGCTTACATTGCAGGCTTCAAGAAAGCCCTTGAACTTAATGCAAAACTTGTCTTTTCAATGGACGCTGACTTTTCACACGATCCAAAAGTCCTTCCAGAGTTTGCTGAAAAAATTTCTCAAGGCTTTGATGTTGTTTTAGGCTCCAGGTACATTAAAGGCGGCGGAGTGAGCTGGACTGGAACAAGGCTTGCTTTGAGCAAAGGGGCCAATACCCTTGCCAAAACTCTTTTAGGAATTCCAGCGAATGACCTGACTACAGGATTCCGCTGCTACAAAAGAGAGGTTCTTGGAAAAATAGGCTTGGATTCAGTAAGGTCAAATGGGTATTCATTCCTTGAGGAAGTATTGTACCTGTGCTATAAGAAAGGCTTCAGGATTGGCGAAATTCCGATCTTTTTCAAGAACAGGACCGAAGGCCAGTCCAAGCTCGGTAGGAAGGAAATACTCAACTTTTTCCTGACAGTAATCCGGCTTAAGCTAAAAGGCTAGGTTTTTTCAAAAACCGCAAACTTTCCATAGTCAAGCACTTTTGGCCAGGAAAGTTCTGGAAAAACCCCTCTTTCTACAACGGCATAATCAACGTTTATGCCTTCAACGCATTCCACGCATTTTTCAGCAATGATTTTTTTCCTGAGCTCGCGCCTTGAAACCGCTTCCGCCCAAGCTTTATCGTTCCTGACCTGCTTCTGGTTTGCAGCAATGAAATATTCCCCTAAAACGTCAAAAGGAATCTTGTTGGAGTATTCTGCAATTTTTGAATTCCTTGAAGTCAGAAAAAGGGTTTCCTTCAATTCCGGGTCGAATTTTTTGAACTCTAGAGCAAACCAGTACTCTTCAGAGTTCATTTTTGTGCCCTTGCGCAAGTCATTAAGCTGCGCCGAGGCAAAAAATCCCAGCAAGCAAAACGCAAGCACCAAAACTTGAAGCTTTATCCCAAACTTTTTGCTGGTTTTGTTTTCTGCTATGAAAACTGCTGTTGCAATGATTCCAACTACTGTTATAAGCTCGAAAAACTTTCCAGTGAATGGTGCCTGCTTTATAGAAAGGGCAAAATATGCGATTAAGGATAGTACGGCAGCGTATTTTAGGAAACAGAATTCCCTGCTTTTCGGAATTTTTTTCCGAGAGGCGAAAAGAAACAAGAGCAGCAGTGCAAAGACCGGAAGCCCCAAAGCCTGCGGCAATAAGATTGCCTGCCTTGCCAAATCATTCAATGAGGCAAAGCCAGCATTACCACTCGGTGAAAAAACCTGGCTTGCAAGAGGGAGGTAAGTTGCAATGAATGCAGGAACTGCTAAAATCGCGAACGGCAGAATTTCCAAAGCTTGCCTTGCCTTCTGCCTGAATGCAAGGGCATAAGAGATTAATACAATGAAGAACAGCATTGCGGCCCCGGGATGAATTACAAGCAAGGCAGGAAAAAACAGGAATTTTAGCTTGGAGTCTTCATGGACCGCAAGGACTGCCAAGAGCAGTAATGAAACCCCAAGATTCAATGCGTGGTCTCCAAAGTAAGCGTTTAGGAATAGCATCTTTGTTCCGAACAGCAGTATTACTGAATATTCTGCAACAGCTTCGCTTTTGAAAAACCTTTTTGAGAAAACATAAAACACGATAAGTTCCAAGCCTCCAACAATCAATCCAAGAATCCAATACACGAGGTAGTCTGGAATAAAGTAAAATATGCTTGCAAAGCTTTTCACGAAAATGCTGAAAGCAGACTGGTAGGAAAAGCTTATTCCTGAATAAGGCTCATAATCTAGAGGTATTTTTTCTCCCAGAATCCTAAGGTTTATTATCGTTGCTGCATCAGAGCTTGCGTCAAAGAAAGGATGCTGGAACAGCAGCGGAAATGCCAGCAGGAAAGCAAGCAAGGCGCAAAGAATCAAGGCTTTTTTGCCGACTTTTTCTCCAAACCCGAATTTTAGCGTGATTAAGGTGGCGAGGATTATTGAGAATGCAAGAATTACTATAGTATTCAGCCAGTAATATCCTACAAGAAGGCTCGTGACTGAAAATATTGAGGCAAGAACGAAAAACCACAATGTTATTTTCCAAAAGCTGGCTTCCATTTTTTCACTTCTTGAATGCAACAGCATAGGTTACCATGCCTAATGGGAGCTTTGACAGCAGCTTGTCTATTTTAAACAGCGCTTTTGAAATCCTTGTTGAAAACAACGATGCTGGCATTGATAAAATGTACAAAGTCCTTAGATAATTTACTTCAAACCCTGCCAATCTTAATGCCTTTTCCGTGCTCCAGGCATCGAATTTCGAAATGTGCTGGTCCTGCAATGAATATCCTTTTTTTGCCAGAACCTTGTCAAAAACCCATTCTGCTATTGGCCAGGGAGAAAAATAATTTGGGGTTGCAATCAATATCTTCCCATTCTTTTTCAGCACTCTTTTGGCTTCAAGCAATGCCTTTCCCGGATTTTCCACGTGTTCTATCAGATGGGAAATCACCACAGCATCGAACTCTTCATCCTTGAATGGCAGTTTGCTTATGCCTGCAACCTTGAATTCCAGGTTTTTGTTCTGAAACTTTCTCGCGTGCCTTATTGCCGAGCGTGAAATGTCAGTTCCAGTAACCCAGCACCTAAATTTTTCCTGAATCTTCCTTGAAAGCACTCCAGAGCCGCAGCCTATTTCCAGGCAGTTATCTTTCTTTTCCAAATCCAGCAGTTCAAGCAGGAATTCTTCCCTGCTCTCATAGTGGAATTTTTGCGCTTTATGGCCTTCAAAGTGGGCTTTCTCGTAATAGTCTCCTTCAATTCCCTTATAGTCTTTCATTGCATTACCTGCTTTGTAACAATTAGACTGATTACTTATTTAAATCAGTTTTTGCCAACTATTTGTGTTATGAAAGTTTGCGTTCTGTTTCCAAGATTTATAGTCAGGAATTTTGGCATGCCTTTGGGGGCATTGTACATTGTAAACGCTTTGAAGAAAGCAGGGTTTGAGGTTGTTTTCATTGACGGCACCGTAACTTCCTGCGCCGAGGCTAAAGAAAGGCTTTTGAAGGAAAGGCCTGACGTGCTTTTGGTTTCAATGCACACTGTCTTTGCTGATTACGGGTTTGAAATTTCTGGCTTTTTCAAGAAAAACTTTCCTGAAAATAAAGTGGTTATTGGAGGCCCTCATGCTTCAATCATGCCTGAAAAAACATTAAAGCATGAGAGCGTGGATTTTGTGAGCTTCGGAGAGGGGGAAGAGTCAATCATTGAGCTTTTGAAAAACATTAGCCATCCTGAAAAAGTCAAGGGCATCGGCTTTAAAAAGAAAGGAAGGCCTTTCTTGAACGCTCCCGCAAGCCCTATTTGCGAACTGGACAAGCTTGAATTTCCAGATAGGACAGTGCTTGATGATGCTTATTTCAAGAACGGGAGTTCTTCAATAGTAACAAGCCGTGGCTGTCCATTCAACTGCGCTTTCTGCCAGCCAACCTTGAACAAAATCTTTGGAAAAGACTTCCGCATTAGGAGCCCGGAGAATGTGATTAAGGAAATTAAAGAAATTAAAAGAGTGTTCAAGGAAAAAGGCGCTGAATTGAAAGAACTGCACTTTACTGACGATGGCTTAACTTACAACAAGCAGTGGCTTGAAAAGCTTGCCAAGCTGATGTTAAAGGAAAAGCTTGGCATTTCATGGAGCGCTAACACCAGAGCAGACACAATGCCAGGCCTTGAGCTTTTGAAACTTTTGAAAAAGACAGGCTTGAAGTCTTTTTCAATAGGCGTTGAATCAGGCGACCCTTACATCAGGAATGAAATCTTAAGAAAAGGCCTTTCGCAGGAAAAACTGTTGAGTGCGTTCAAGCTCTGCAAACAAGCCGGCATTAAGACCGAAGCATACCTGATGGTTGGAAGCCCTGAAGAAAGCGAGCAAAGCATTCAGGCAACCCTGAATGTTCTGGACGAAATCATTCCAGACTTTACCCAAGTGACTATCACAAGCCCTTTGCCTGAAACATACCTTGCACAGTTTGTGGACGAGAAGAAAATTGGCAAGGTTGAGAAGTGGTCTGACTTTGCTTATGGAGAACAATCGCATTTGAAATTGGAAAACTTTACAAAAGAGCAAATCAAAAGAGTCCAAATGGCCTTGGTTTATGCAATCCTCTCGCGGGCTTTCTTGAAAAACCGCTTTGGCATTGAAGCAAAATATTCCGCCCTTTTCCGCATTTTCAGGCCCTCGATTGTTAACTATCCTTTAAGAACGCTGCAGTTTTTGCGCTTCAAAGCAAAAAATTTATTGAAGGGAAACTAATGAAGCTAAGCGTTGTACTGCCTTGCTACAATGATGAAAAAACCATCAAGCCGTGCCTTGAATCATTACAGAAGCAAACCCTGACGCGTAAAGAGTATGAGATCATTGTTGCAGACGATGGAAGCACTGACTCTACTTTAGGAATTGCAAGAAAATTCAAGCACTTGAGGATTCTGGCTTCAAGGCATTTTGGAAGAAGCGCTAACAGAAACAGGGGCTGGAAAGCTGCAAGGGCAGGAATTGTTTTTTTTGCAGAGTCTGACGCAGTGTACTCAGAAAACTTTTTGAAAGAATGCCTTTCTTTCTTCAAAGACTGGAACGTTGGTGGGGTTATTGGGAAATTAGAAGCTTGGAATTTAGAGTCTGCATGGGTTAAATGCAGGGCTGCTGAATTGAATTCAAGGTTTGAAGGAAGCTACAAGCCTTTTACTGCCTGGATGTTTAGAAAGAAAGTTTTGCAAGAGCTTGGGGGGTTTGATGTTGGTTTGGAAATTGGGGAAGATGCTGACTTGGGAAAGCGTGTTTTGGGAAAAGACTGGAAAATCGCTTACGCGAGAAAGGCGGTGTGGAAGCATTTTGAGCCTCCGGCAATTCTGAAAGTTTGGAAAAGATTCTGGCTTAGAGGGAGAGAAATGCCCAAATATTACAAAAAGAACGGCTTTCCGAAAAAAGTCCTTTTCCTGGATGCCGCGGCTTTTGCTACAGTCCCTTTGGGCTTTTTTTACAGTCCCTTATGGCTTGTTTTCGCTGCTTTTGCGCTAGTTCAAGTTTTAATGCGGATTTCGTATTTTGGAAAAATCAGAAAAAAATACTGGCCGCACTTGCTTTTTTATTTGTTTTCAACAATGATTGTGAGTAAGCTTGCAAGGCTCTACGGCCTTTTCAGAGAGGAGTTAAAATGAGGTCAAGGGTTATTTTTGGCATTGATGACATCTGCCCGCAAAAATCTGCTGATGCAGGAAAGGATTTTGGCGGAGATTTGCAAGCTGGAATTTTGGGGCAGTTGCTGGATTTAAGGCAGGATTTTCCAAGGATTAAGGTAACTCTTTTCATCACGCCAAACTATTCCTACAAAGCACAGCCAAGGTATTTTTCAACATTCCAGAAAATCCTGAAAAAGCCTTTTGGGAAAAGATTTGCTGCTTCCATTGCTAAAAAATTGCCTGATGGAAATTTTCAGCTCGGCAAGCATCCTGAATTCTGCAATTTTTTGAAAATGCAAGAAAAAAAGGGAATTTTTTCCCTGGAATTGCATGGCTTTGACCACTTCAATCCATGGCTTTACTACCCGCAAGAATTCACTGAACTTTCTCTTGAAAAATGCAATGAAAGGATAGAGAAGGCAGTAGCGCTTTTCAGAAAAGCAGGCTTTCAAAAGCCGAAGGTTTTTGCGCCTCCAGGCTGGGGCTTGAGTGGAAACCTTCTTGAAGCCTTGCGAAACAACGGAATTCCAAGGATTGCAGGCAGCGTTGACAATTCTTCAAGCGTTTCTAAAGACTCATTCAGCAAAGGCTCAGGCCTGCAATGCGTTTCTGCATTGTTCCCGCAAGAGGCAAATGGATTATTGAACATTCCTAGAAATTGGGACTTGCGCTTTGGAAAATTAGAGAAGGCAACGCAGATTCTGCAAGCAGGCGGAATTTTAGGGGTGCAGGCTCACGCTGCGGAAGAAGGAGTGGAGAATGCGATTACTCCCGAGAACTTGTTGAATTTAAAAAATGTTCTTGCTTCCTTAGAGAAGGACTTCGGCAATTTGCGCTTTGCGCACTTTAAAGAAATATAAAACGGTGAAAAAATGTCTAGCGAATACAAAGATTTTTTGAAAAAAAAGTTTTTTGGGAAAAAATACTCCAGAGATTATGACAGGTGGGTTGAAGACCCTTTCACTGCTTTTGTAGAGAGAAGGCAGAACAAGGGCTTTTTGGAGCTTTCAAAAGCAAAGCCCGGAATGAAGGTCTTGGATATTGGAGCAGGCACCGGAAAGTATGAGATTTTGTATTCGCGCCTGATGCAAAAAAAGGGAATCGTTGTAGCTTTGGATTTTTCCGACAGCATGCTTTCGCAAATTAGAAAAAACATCAAAAAGCACAAGCTTGAAGGTTTTGTTTTTTTAGTAAAGGGAGACGGAGAGCATTTACCTTTCAAGCAAGGAGCGTTTGATGAAGTTCTCACTATGAACACCTTGCAATACATTCCTAATGACAGGAAGTTTTTGGCTGAAATCAACAGGGTTTTAAAGAATGGGGGTAATGCAGTCATTGATGCAATAAGCCTTACAGAATTAAGGCTAGGGCACAACCTCGCGCTTTTTTGGGACAAAGTGAGAAAGGCTTTTGGAAAAAAGCCTTTGGGCNNCGCGCTTTTTTGGGACAAGGCTAGGAAGGCTTTCGGGAAAAAACCCTTGGGGGTTTACAGGCAGTTTTACACTACTGAAAGCATTAAGCACAGGATTCAAGAGCATGGCTTGAAAGTGAAAAAGCAGATTGGCGTCATTCTCGTGCTTCCCTGGATTACAAAAGAGCATGTTGGAGTAACTCTTCCCTCCCCTCATCACATCTTCACGCTTTTCCCAAAGCTTTTTCCGATAATGGAAAAAGTCGAGGAAAAAATAAAGAACATTCCCCTTTTGCAGGGGTTGTGCACTCACCTTATGGTTCAAGCAGGGAAAAAGTGAAGAGAATGCACGTAGCAAGAGTTTGCCACCATTTTTACTCCGCAAAAAACATGAAAGTCGGACTTGCAACCCACTTTTACAACTTGGCCATGACTTTGAAAAAGCAAGGCGTAAGGCAGACCATAGTGTGCGGCGATTCTGACGTCAAGAGCGGAGGAGTGATTGAAGGAATCAGGGTTTTCAAGTACCCTAAAATAACGCCTTTTGAAATGCTGAATTCTGGAAAAGCGGCCTTCAAAAAAATCAAGGAATTGCAAAAGTCCGGGGAAAAATTTGACATCATCCACTACCACCAGCCTATCTTTTTCAAAATCCACGATTTCAAGCAAGAGCTTGGAGGAATTCCAATAATCCAAACCACTCACGGAAGCCCTTCTGATGTCTTTGCAAATATTGACTGGCTTGATTTTACGCGCGCTAAAGAATCTCTATACTACTGCCTTTTCACGCTTTTTTCTGCAAGAAAGGCTGACGCTTTTGTCTGCGTTTCTCCAGGCGTGCGCGAGGACCTGATTGAAAAGCTAAAGCTTTCTCCAAAAAAAGTTTTTGCAATAACCCCTGGAATAAATCCCAAGCATTTCTTTTACAAAAAGGCAGTAAAAAAATTCGA
>DUFJ01000096.1 GCA_013331925.1 Candidatus Iainarchaeum sp. | reverse complement strand
GGGGGCTTGATTCCTTTAGAATTGAAAAAGCACCACGAACGCGTGTGGGAAAAAGTTTTGCAAAAGGCATTGGAAAATTCCGGAAAGAACTGGAAAGAAATTAGCTTGATTGCATTTGCTTCAGGGCCTGGAATTGCCCCGGCTTTAATGGTTGGAATGCAAGTTGCGAAAAAGCTTGCTTTGGAAAACAAAAAGCCATTGNNTGGAAACCTGCTTGACTCTTTCGGAAGAAGCTTAGGCTTGGGATTTCCGGCAGGCCCAAGGCTGGATGAATGGTATTTTGAAGGAAAAAAATTGATAGAGCTGCCTTATTCAGTAAAAGGAATGGACCTGGTGTTTTCAGGACTGCAGACTGCAGCAGAGCAAGAATGGAAAAAACAAAGCCTTGGAAAAAGCGATGCAGAAAAAGAACAGTTAAAGAAAGACTTGGCTTTCTCTTTGCTTCACACAGCATTCGCAGAGCTTGCAGAGGTTACAGAAAGAGCTTTGGCGCATACTGAAAAAAGAGAGGTTTTAGTAGTTGGAGGAGTCGGGGCTTCTCGCGCTCTAAAGGAAATGCTTGAGAAAATGTGCAAAGCACGCGACGCAAGCTTGTACATAACTCCGTTAAGCGTTGTGGTGGATAATGCTGCAATGATTGCGTGGCTTGGGCTTTTAATGCAAGGCTCTGGAGAAAAACAAAAAATTGAAGAAATAGATATTAACCCAAAATGGCGCACAGACCAGGCAAAAGTGAGCTGGATTAAATAATAGTTTTATACTACTTTTTTCTAATGCAAAAAGCAAAAAGCTTGAAGAGAGTCGGAAAAGGGCCATTCAGGGGTCCAACGCCTGAAGGAGTTTTCCAAACCATTGACGTTGGCGCTGGCACTGCAAAATGGCTAAGGCAGCAGGCAAGAAAGTTTCCAAGGAGAAAATACGTCGCTGTAGAGCCTTTTCCTGATAGAAACTTGTTTTTGGAAAAAAACCTCTTGCTTGTTCCGTCAATCTTTAAAGAATACCTGGCAGTAATGAAGTAAAAAGGATGGCATACCAGGCATGTCAGCGCACTAATGCCTGCTTTTAAACTTTGGAGAGACGATGAAAAACAATATACCTGGCAGCTCTTGAAAGAAGCGCCGAATATTTTGCTGCCTAATGGAAAGATTTTTCTGTTGAGCCATAGCGAAGAAGAGCTTGAAAATCTGAAATTTTGGGCAAGGCACTTAGGGTTAAAGGCAGGAAAAGTTTCAGGGGTCAGGTTGAGCGAAGCAGTTGCAAGAAGTGATGCTGCCAAGGAGGAAGCACGTTTACACGGGCGTTTTAACATTCCAATCGATTTTTATAGGCNNGTTTTCGTAGGTATTTTAACACTCCAGTACACTTTTACAGGCTTGAAATAACTTATGGATTGAAGAAAGCATTTCCAGACAAGGGGCAAAGGAAAAATTGGCCAAGGGTTTAGAAGCTGAAAAGCCCTGTCGCTATTGCAATCAGTACAAAGCCCAAGATTGTTGCTGCAAGGGCAGGAATGCTTCTTTCTTCCCTGTGGACTTCAGGCAAAAGGTCTGAGGCTCCCAAATACAGGAACCAGCCTGCAATGAAGGCTATGAGAAAGCCGAGCTGGTTTTCCTGCAATGGAAGGAAAAAGCCCAAGCCAGCTCCTGCAAAAACTGCAATTGCCAGCGCAATAAACCATTGCAGGAATTTCTGCCTTTTTTTCAAAAGCAGCACTGTTATGGAGTTCACGCCGTCAGGAGCGCTGTGCACTACGATAGCCAACGCAACCAAAAAACCAATCTCAACCCCTGCCTTGAAAGAAAGCATTATCACTAACCCATCCAAAAATCTGTGGAATACAAGGCCGAAAATTGCAGCAATCGCTGAAGGATGCGAATGCCTTTCGGAACCGCATTCTGTGCCTTCACAAGCGTGCATTAGGATAAAGCGCTCCAAAACAAGGTAAAGCAAAAAGCCAAGAGCTATGGAAATGCTGACAAAACGAGCTTCTGAAAGCCCGAAGGCTTCAGGCAAAAGGTCAAAGAAAGCCACTCCAACCAATAAGCCGGCGCTGAAAGCTACTAAAAGCTTCAGGCGCTTTTTCAAACGCAAGGCTGCCAGGCCTCCAGCGAAAGTGGCGATTATTGAAAGCACTAGGAAAGAAACCGCAAGCTCTAGCAATCAAAAAACCTCATTTTTTCCCGATGCTCTTTTTTGCTTCATTACGCAATTCTTTCAGGCATTCCTGCAATGCTGTAAGGAAGTTCCATTCAGTAGCTGTGGCNNTTGTTGAACTGCTTTGCCTGCAAGGTAGCCTCAAACTCCGGCATCCATTTTGAAATCTTCTCAAAATTCTCCCTAACTGTCTTTTCCGCAATGGCATCATCCACTTCATCCAGGCTCGGAAAGCCCAAAAGCCGTATTTTATTTTCTCCGGCAAAATCCCTCAAAGCCATTAAAACCAACCTCTCAAGCAATTAGTTTGGAAAGAAGCTTAAAAAAGCCTTTACAAAAAAAGCATTTATTTTCTCTTGAACGCAAACTGTACGTAAGCCAGGATAACCAGCAAAACCAGGAGGAAAAAATAGCTCAAAGGGGCAGGAATGACATTTACTGCAGGGTCTATCCAGACAAGGATTCCTAAAGCAATCAAAAAAACAATCAGCACTTGCGAAAAATAAACAAAAACCTTTGAAGGATGCTTCAGGCCAAAGAGTTTTTCAATCGCCTTTTTCCTAATCCTAAAGCTTGCTTCCCAATTTGCCTTTTTCAATCTCTTAAGCCTGGACATTCAAAAAAACCTTCAAGCTTCTAATCAATTCCATTCTCCAGCACTAGAGCAAGTAAGACCTGAAACAATCTCGCCAGCAATTTTCCCGCTAATGTTTGCAGGGCTTACGCAAGAATTGGAGGCAGTGCATTCTACAGGATTGCCGCAGGAGTAAAGCTGGTTTTCAGAGCAGAGCAAGCGCTTGTTGTCTGAATCGCTCGCGTAATAAAGCTGGTTATTGGAAAGCTTCTTGCCCAAATAACAGCAGCCAACATCAGACTGGAACTGGCTAATGGCATTGTTTGAGTTGCACGCGCGGTTTAGAGTGAAAGATAAGGATGCTTGAGAGCCTCTTGGAACGCTCACATTAGAGCTTGAGCTTTCAAAAAAGCCCAAAGGGTCTGAAGGCGTTACTGAATAATTGCCTTCAGAAATATTTTCAAACAACACCACTCCATCAGAGCTTGTGGGCAAGCGGTTGTACAAGTAAAGCCCCTGCCTGTAAACAGCAACTTGAATGTTCTGCAATGCATTGCCGTCAAAAGAATGCACGCTAACGCTCAAAGAGCCAACAGCGCCAGCACAACCTGAAAGCTGAGAGTTGAAAAAGCAATCGCACTTTGTTTTAAAGCCTTCATGCAGTTGAGCGCAGAGAGTTGAGTTTTGGGTTTCTTGCGCGAAAAGCAGCAGGCATTCATCCCTCTTTTCATAAGCTCCAGCCTGCAGTAAAGGGCCTAAAGGCAAGGTAGAGCATAAAGAGCTGTCATTCAACGCTATCGCCACTCCTCCAATGCATTCTGGCTTTGAGTTTGAAGAATACAAGCCATTGCAAATGCTGGCATCAGCCTTCAAGCCAGCTATTTCCACAAGGCACTTGTCAAAAGCAGTCTTGTCCAAGGAATAAGCTTGAGAGCATAATGAAGAATCCTGCAAGGAAATTGCAACCTGCTTAATGCAGTTTGCCTTTTTCAGCTTGTCTGAAATTCCAGAGCAATTGGAAGTAGAATCTGAAAGAACTGCAATGCTTGAAATGCAATCATCCTTGAGGCTTTGCTTTGGAAGAGTTGAGCAAAGGGAAAGGTCTCTCTTGAGCAAGGCGACTTTTGAAATGCAAGAGTTTGAAAGGTTTAAATCACTGGTTATTTTAGAGCAGGCGTTAATGTCTGCATTCGCTGAAGCAACGCTTTCAAAGCAGGAATTTCGCAAGCTCAAGGTTGAAAGCTTCGGGCAGATTAAGATAGAAGGGCTTGAGGAAAGAGTGAGATTAATGCAGTCGTCTCTTTTTGCAGAATTCTGGATTTTAGGGCATACAGTACTGTCAAGCCTTGACTGTGCAAACTGCAGGTAACAATCATCAGGAACCGCAGTTTTAGAGCAAAGCGAGGAACTGCCTAAACTTAAGGAAAGCTGCGAGTAGCAGCTACTTTTAACTACAGAATCCTTAACCAAAGCGCACAAGCCTTCATCAAGCCTTTGGGTTGCAAGCAGCAGGTAACAGTTGCTTTGTGAAGTGCTGGAAGCGACTTTAGAGCAAAGCTCGGAGCTAGAAAGCAAGGCCGCAAGCTGGCTATAGCAGGAATCTTTAGAAACAACCGCGGAAATTTTAGCGCAAAGCCCTGAATTCCTTGAATTCAATGCAAAGCTTGAATAGCATGAATCCTTAAGCTCGGAGCTTGAAATCAACGCGCAGTTTGCAGAGTCTTGCTTTTGCAAGGCAATCTGGTAGATGCAGTTTTGCAGTTCTGAATCAACGGAAATTTTCCTGCACGCTTCAATGCTTTTTTTTGCAATCGCAATCTGCGAATAGCAAGAATCCTTTGATTGTATTGTGCTTAGTTTAGGGCAAAGTTCTGAATTTCCCGCAGAGATTGCAATCTGGGAAATGCAGGAATCCCTTACGGAAATCTGGCTTGCCTGCAGGCAAATGTCCGCGTCAGGCAATGCCAAGGCGATTTGGGAATAGCAGGAATCCCTTGAGGAAACATTGGAAATGCTCGAGCAAATGCTTGATTTTTGCAAGGAAGTTGCAATTTGGGAATAGCATGAATCTTTTGAAGGCACTGTTGAAAGCAAAGCGCAAAGGCTTGGAGTGCTTGACTGCAGGGCAAGCTGTGAATAGCAATTGTCTTTTGAAACAGAGTCAGAGATTGAAACGCAGACACTGCTGTCCTTGGAGCTCAAGGCAACTTGCAGCAAACAGCTGTCTTTCTTCAAAGGCTCAGAAACCTTCAGGCAGGCTCCGGAATCGCTAGAGCTTTGCGCGAAAGCAACAAGGCAATCATCCTTCAAAGAAGCTGAAGAAATTTTTGAGCAATAGCTGGAATCTAAAGTAGCGTTAGCCAATGCCTGAAAGCAGGAGTCTTTCTTTACAGCATCAATTATTGAATCGCAAGCCGGAGCAAAGCCTAAAGCCGCAGCCTGCAGAAAGCAATCATCCTTTCCCACACCCTCAAGCTTTCCGCACTCTTGCGCCAAAACAGCAGGGTCTTTCGTTGGCACTTTCTTTTTCACACAGCCTGAAAAAGCCAAAAGCAGCACTAAAGCCGCTATCAAAACAAGCAATGCAAGCTTGCCAGACTTCATGCACACTAATAGCGCTCGAGGCTTTAAAAAAGTTGCTTTAAAAAAGCGGCAAAATCAGCAAATGGTTAGGCGCAAGGCTTAGCAAAACAAAGCTTTTTAAATAAAGAAATTCTTATTTAGGTGCTTATGAGCATGAAATTTACTGCAAAAAAACTTTCTTTAGCTTTCGCAATCTTTGCATTGCTGGCGGTTGCAGGCATTGTCCAAGCGCAAGAAACCACTCAACTAATTATAAGTCCAGAGCCAATAAAAACTTCTTTTGGCAGCGAGTTTTCCCTGCAACTATCCCAGACAGCATTTATTGAAGAATATCAAATAACGCTTCAAGAAACCCTAATCAAAGACATTACCTGCATTGATGGAGCCTGCCCGGCAGCTCCGGCGCCAATTGCAGTCTTGACTGTTTTGCAAGAAAAAGGCGACTTAAATTATTTGGTTCGGGAAAAAATATATCTCAATTCAGGAGCTGAAGCCGAAGTTTTAGGCATTAAAATCAAAAGCCTTGCAAACTATCCAGGCAGCGTAAGGCTTGTTGCAACAAAGCCTTCAATTCCAGAGCCAGTTCCAACTCCAGTAATGCTCTACCCAAAGCTTGGGGAAGAATTCAAGCTTTCCTTAAGACAGCAGGCAAACATTCAAGAAAACAGCCAGACAGTAATGAAGCTTATTCTTGAAAGGATTGAGGTTCAGGAAATCCAGTGCTTTACAACTCCTTGCGAGCCCATAGCCTATGCGGTCTTGACTGCAAGCCTTCCTGAGGCAGGAGTTGAAAACTTCAAGGTCAGGCTGAACAGCTCAAGCACTCTCGGCGTTTATGAAGTGCATTTCACCGGCGTTGCAAGCGATGCCTCTAGCGGAGTGTTTGCAGTAAAACGCATCTCTTCGACTCCGCCGCCTGAAGAATTAATTGTAGTAAGCCTTGGACAGGAATTCAAATTCAAGGAAGGGCAAACGGCTAAAGTGAGGGAAACAGGGCTGCTTGTGGAGCTTGAAANNGGAAACAGGGCTGCTTGCCAAGCTTGAAAGCGTTGAAAGCACGATAGTGTGCTTGAGCACTGACTGCCCGCCTTCAGAAGCAATAATCAATCTTTCAGTCTCTCTGCCTCCATTAAAGTCTCTCGCAATCCTTAAAATGAAAGCTGGAGAGAAGGCAACAGCTTACGGCCACATTATAAAAGTCGGCGGAATTGACTTGCAGGGAAAAACAGCAAGCCTTGTTATAGTGCAAGAAACAGAGCCAAGCCCAATACAAAAAACAGTTTACCTGAATGAAAAATTCAAGCTCTCGGAGAACGAAACAGCATGGGTTTTACAAGCAAGATGTCCGGAAGGAGCTACCTGCGTTGATGCTGTTGATTATGTTAGTGCAGCACCCATACTAATGAAAATCAAAGTTTTATCAATAGGCCTGTACGCCTGCGCTGAACAGACAGGTTCAGCAGCTTCAACATATAGCACAGACCTCAGATGCATCAGCGGGGCTTTTGCAAAGCTTGAGCTAAGCTCTCAAAGCGGATATACAGAAACAGGCACCGAAGCAATGGTGATGGAAGGCAAGAGCGTTTTATTCAACGGTTATGAAGTCAGCTTTCTGGACTCTTACATTAGCTCAACGGAAAAAAATGGAGTATTCCTCGTAAGAAAGCCTGCTTACAGCGATTACAAGAAAGTAAGCCTTGACGAGAAATTCAGGCTTTACCAAAGCAGCATTACAAGCACAAATACAGCACTAGTGGCAAGCGAGGGCGTTTTCATAAGGCTTGAAGGAGCGAATGAGGATTCTGCAAAAGTTTTCGTGTGGCAAGGGCAGGCAGACCAGCGCGTGCTCTACAAACAAGCAATGCCCTATGTAATAAAGATTGGGCAAGAGTTAAGCATTTCCGGCTTGCAAATAAAGCTTTTGGCACCGCAACAAACCATGACAGCCGAAGCCAGCCCTCCGTGGGCGGACTTTATAGTAACAAAAGAAACAATGCCAGGCGTGATTAACGTTCACGTTAACGAGCCTTTCAAGCTGAAGCCGGAACAGGCTGCAAGGGTTTTGGAAGCAAACTTGAGGATTGACGTTTTGGGAATAGTAACTGTTTGTTCAACCTGTGCCACTAATGCTGAAGATAGTGCAAGCCCAGTCTGCGAATCATACTGCTTCTCAACAGTGCAGTTCAGCGTGAGCAATTACGTTTTTGAGAAGGGATACATTGGGAAAGAAGTTGAGGAAAAAGTTATTGCTGCAACAGTGGTAAGCTATAGCACTGAAGAGCGGGCTTCCGAAGGAATTTCAGCAACAGAAGACACAGCTACAGAGGAAAAAATCATAGAGCTGCCTCCGACTCCTTGGAAAACCTATTCGCTGCAGGCAGGGCAAAGTGTTGTTGTCGGAGACTTTGAAATCCAAGTGTTAAGCGTAACTCCGGAAAGAGCGGAGTTCAAAGTTGTTAAGAGAGCAAGCGGGGAAAGCTTCAGCTATGTTTTGAGCCAAGGCTGGAATTTGTTCTCAATGCCTGGAGACTTACAGGCTGAAAGCACTAATTGTGAAAGCAGCAATTTCAAGCTTTTCGAGTACAATGCAGGAAGCAAAGAGTTTGACAAGGTAGTCAATCCTGTTGCGGGGCATGCCTACTGGCTTTACAATTCTGGAAAAAGCTGCGAGGCAAAAGCAATCATCAGGGAAGCGGCAACTTTGGAAAGCACTTCCTCCTTGGAAAAAGGTTGGAATTTTGTTGCAGTGCTGCCTGAAATGTTGGGAAGCAAGATTACTGACTTTGGAAACTGCAGCCTAAAAAGCGCTTTTGAATGGAATGCCGCAAGCAAGAAATGGGAGAAAGCATTAACAAGAGCCTTGAACAATAGTGATTTGGGAAAAGCATTGGCAGTCAATGCTCTAGAGGCATGCAGCCTTTCCGGAGAGAGCACAGAACTGCCTCCAATGCCTGAGTGATGTTTTATGAACAAGAAAATCGCAATAATAGGGTTGATACTGGTTTTGGGAATGATAGCAATCAGCGGCTGCTTGGAAGCAGGCGACCAGAACGGAACCAAAGG